>CAZVVF010000821.1:0-2878 GCA_964630575.1 uncultured Burkholderiales bacterium
CAACGCTACTTCGGCGTTCCCTTTCCAGTCTGGTATCCACTCGACGACAACGGCGAATGCAAGTTTGACGAGCCGATCTTCGCCAGCGCCGAACAACTTCCGGTAGACCCGATGTCCTCGGTTCCCGATGGCTACACCGAATCCCAACGGGGCCAACCTGGCGGATTTCGGGGAGATCCCGACGTCATGGACACCTGGGCGACGTCCTCTCTGACGCCTCAGATCATCAGTCACTGGGGCTTAGACACTGATCGTCATCAGAAACTCTTTCCTTTTGACATTCGCCCTCAGTCCCACGAGATAATCCGAACCTGGGCCTTCTATACCATCGTGAAAGCCTGGATTCACAACGATGACATCCCTTGGAAACACGTGGTCATCAGCGGTTGGATCCTCGACCCTGACCGCAAGAAAATGAGTAAATCCGTCGGCAACGTGATCACCCCACAGCATCTGCTCGAACAATACTCCTCCGACGGAGTTCGGTACTGGGCTTCACGAGCACGACTCGGAGCCGATACGGCCTTTGACGAAGGTGTTCTCAAGATAGGCAAACGCCTGTGCATGAAGCTGTTCAATGCGAGTCGATTCGTCCTGACTCAATTGGAGCGCGTCGGCGCAGACATCGACAGCCTCAGCGTCGACCTCATCACCGACGAAGTGGACCGAGACTTCTTCTCTAGACTCA
Source organism: uncultured Burkholderiales bacterium (assembly GCA_964630575.1). Lineage (GTDB taxonomy): Bacteria > Vulcanimicrobiota > Xenobia > Xenobiales > JADMJV01 > JAEXNA01. Next base: position 689 of record CAZVVF010000821.1, read on the forward strand.
AGAAAACCGCCATCGCCGCCGGGCAAGCCTTCGAGCGATTCGACTACGCGGCAGCCTTGGAGGTCTCTGAGAAACAGTTCTGGGCCTTCTGCAACGACTATCTCGAGTTGGTCAAAAAGCGTTCCTACAGTGAGGAAGACTCCCCGGCTCGCCTCAGTGCCTTAGCCACTCTCAATCAATCCCTCAAAATGTTCCTACGGCTCTTCGCTCCGTTCTTGCCGTTCATAACCGAGGAGATCTGGTCTTGGAGATTCGCCCAAAGCGAGGAACGAGATGGCTCCATTCACCGCGCCCCCTGGCCCTGTGAAGAGGAGTATCAAAGTCTCGAAGAGCCCAAAAACGTCGGTTGCTACGACGCTGGGGTCGAGGTTCTCACCAAGATTCGCTCAGCCAAGACCGAAGGGAAAGTCAACCTTCGATGGCCTATCAGCAAGCTTGTCGTGCGAGGCAAAGAAGAGTCCATCGAGGCGCTGCGAGCGGCCATCGACGATATCGTTGGAGCCGGGAGTGTGGACCCCGAGGGACTGGTCCTTGAGATCGGCGAGGGAGCAGCAGGGGAACTCTTTACGGTGGAAGCGACGCTGTCACCTCAGGAGGCCCCTAGCACCGCCGGCTAGCACGGCTGTCACTCTTTCAGCATTTTGACGACTTCGTTGTGGGCCTTTTGTCCCGACTCCTGAAGCGTGCCTTCGGCGTCATAGATGGCGAAGGTTGGTACGGACTGGAGTTGAAACTGCTTGGCCACCGGGGACTTGAGCGTTTTCACGTTGACCAGCAGCACCGCTGTGTCTTCGTGCGTTTTTTGCCAGCGCTCGAGCTCCACTTTGTAGCGGCTCGAGGTCTTGCTCCACGGAGCATGGAAGAAGAGGACGTTGCGTTTGCCTTCGACCAATTGAGAGGCGAGGTTTATCCTCTCGCCGGCCTCGCTCAAGGTAGGTAGCGCCAAAGCTTGAGAGGCTACCAAGAGCCAAAGCAATAGCAGCGAAGAAAGCCTGAAAGCGAGGCGAGGAACTCTTGGCTGCAACCAGAACCTAACAGAATGGAAAGACGCGCTCTGTCCCGACGCAGGGCTCCGATAAAACGCATTTTTGCTGCGGACATTCTGGGGGAAGCCGATATGGACCACTGCTTGGTCCATATTCACGACCTCAGTGAAGGGGGCATGCGTGTTCATACAGAGTTTAACTTCCCCGCCGACGAAACAGTTTCCCTCCGGCTTCACTTGGAAGAAGCTATCGACGTAAGCGTCAGGCGCGTCTGGGAGAAACCCTTAGTTGGGGGCATGAATGTCTACGGACTTCAGTTCGACAATCTTGTTGAGGACTCCCAAATCAAACTCAAGAGGTTCTTGGACCAGAGCTTCCAGGAGAACCGGAGAAAGTCGTTCCGCCTTGAGCGAATTCTTGTGGTGGAACTAGAACTCGACGAACAGACCTCTCGCTTTGGCGTCTTCACCCTCGACATGTCCGCCTCGGGAATGAGAATCAATCACGAAGAGCCGCTCCCAGAGGGTAGAGAATTGAATCTCAGCATTCTGCTCGAGCCGGGACAACGGCCTGTGAGGGTCAAGTCCAGAGTCAGCTGGCAGAAGGAAAACGCCTTTGGCCACTACCTCATCGGTCTTCAATTCACAGACCTCGATGAAACGGCTCAGGAGCGGATCGAGACCTACATCGAATCAACCATGAAACGAAGCAACGCTTCACCAGGTGGACTGAGCGCCTTTCTGCCCAACGCCTAGCGCCTAACTCCAGACCCTAACTCCATCTGCGGCTCTCCAAAGAGAGAGCGATTCAGAAGCGATTGAAGCTCTGGAAGAAAAGCCGAATCTGGCCCAGATCATCGTAGGCGATCCTGGTCAACACTTGACGTGAAAATCTCCACTCTAGACCAAACAGGTTCTCCGTTAAGCCCGTCTCACGAGTGATTCGTGTGAGAGTCAAGAGAAATTTGTCGTTGGGATCGAGCGCCTTGGCTAACTTAACAGCAAAGGTGGCCGGCGGAATGTAGTCGACCGAAAGGTCTGACAAGAAGAAAATTTTCCCGAGCTTGTTGGTCAGCTTGTTCGTTACGATCCCTGAAAGAAAAGCCACGCCTTGGTCCGACAAACTCCCCACCGTCCCAGATGAAGGACTCACACCAGCATCGGAGTTTCCGGTAATCTGGGACGGAAGACCTCCCAGAAGGAGC
>CAZVVF010000822.1:0-2875 GCA_964630575.1 uncultured Burkholderiales bacterium
GCCAACTCATTGGCCACCGTGGTGGCCCGAGGAAGCTCGATCATCGTTCCTATCTTGTGGACGACCTTGACGCCTTGTTCCTTTTCGACCGAGGCGATGACTTCTTCAGCCATCGAGCGGCAGATCTCCATCTCTTCCACAGAGCCGATTCCAGGGATCATGATTTCGGGCTTAGCGTCGATCCCTTTCTTCTGAAGCTCTGAGGCCGCTTCCATGATGGCGCGAACCTGCATCTTGTAGATCTCAGGAAAGACAATACCCAATCGGCAGAATCGCTGTCCCAACATCGGGTTGGACTCCTTCATCGACTCCACTTTATGAAGCAGAGACTCCAACTCGTCCAAGGTCACGGTTCGCCCTCGGCGCTTGCCGATGTCAGCCAGAGCCGCGTCGAAAGCACCCTTGTCTATCGACTTGAGCGTCTTGAGCCGGGTCACATCCACCAACAGGTCAGCCAGCGGTGGTAGGAATTCGTGCAAGGGCGGGTCCAGAAGACGGATGATCACCCAGTGGCCTTGCATCGCTTCTAGGATCCCAGAGAAGTCGCCCCGTTGGATGGGCAGCAATTTGCCCAAGAGCTCCGTGTACTTGGCCCAAGGAGCTGCCATCTTGGCTTTCACCTCTGTGATGTTCTCTTGAGTGTCGCGATACTGGCGGCTCTCAACGTTCACCCCGATCAGGGTCTGCTCAAGAACATCGAGCTCGCGGCGAGAATTCTCGGCCTCAGCTGCGATCATGATCATCTCTTGAACGATGGGCAGACGGTCCTGCTCCATAAACATGTGTTCTGTTCGACAGAGTCCGATACCCTCAGCACCAAAGCCTCGGGCACGCTGAGCATCCGTAGGAGTGTCCGCGTTGGCGTAGACGCCAAGCTTGCGATACCTATCGGCCCACCCTAGAACGGTCTTCGTCTCAGGGGATAGGTCGGTCGGTTCGTGAAGCTCCAGTTCGCCCAGAAGCACTTCTCCCGTACCGCCGTCGATGGTGATCTTGTCGCCCTCGCCGAAGCTGATATCGCCTACCGTTACAGTCTTCTTCTCTAAGTCGACTTTGAGAGCTTCACAGCCCACGATACAAGGGATACCCCAGCCGCGAGCGACCAGAGCTGCGTGAGAGGACGGTCCACCAGTGGAGGTCAAGATACCCTTCGCGATGGCCATTCCGTGGGCATCATCAGGTGTCGTTTCAGGACGAACCAAAATCACGTGGTGCCCCTTGGCTTCCATAGCGACCGCATCGTTGGCCTCAAAGACCACGATACCGGTTGCAGCACCGGGGCTAGCATTGGTTCCCTTGGCCAAGTATTTGCCGTCGGCGACAGCCTGCTTCTTCACGGAATCCGGAATGTAAGGGTGCAGGAGTCGGTCCAATTGGTCAGGAGCGATGCGCAAAACGGCCGTTCGCTCATCGATGAGCCCTTCAGCGACCATGTCGACAGCGATCTTGACCGCCGACTGCGCCGTACGCTTACCGGTACGAGTCTGCAGCATATAGAGCTTACCTTTTTCAATGGTAAACTCCATATCTTGCATGTCGGTGTAGTGCTCTTCAAGCTTCTTGCTGATCTCGGTGAGTTCGTCCCACAGAGCAGGGAAGACCTTCGCCATGTCTTCCAAGGGCAGCGGAGTACGAATACCCGCCACGACATCTTCACCCTGAGCGTTGATCAAGAAGTCGCCTACTGGCTTTCTTTCTCCGCTGTTGTAGTTCCGGGTGAAGGCAACGCCCGTTCCGGACGTTTCGCCGAGGTTTCCAAAGACCATGGCCTGAACGTTGACAGCCGTTCCAAGATCGTGAGGAATGCGCTCTTTGTTGCGGTAAACCGTAGCCCTAGGGTTGTTCCAGCTCTTGAAAACCGCTTCAACGGCCAGCAAGAGTTGCTCCTTGGCATCGGTAGGGAATTCCCGCCCCGCTTCAGCGCGGAATTTTTGTTTAAACTCTTCGACCAACTCTTTCAAGTGGTCGGCGGAAAGGTCGCTGTCGAGGACAACTCCGGCCGCTTTCTTCTTGTGAGCGATCAGGTGTTCGAACTCGTGTTTGGGCAAGCCCATCACAACATCTGAGAACATCTGAATAAAACGCCGGTAGGCATCGTAAGCAAATCGGGCATCCCCCGACTGCTTGATCAGTCCCTTGACGGCATCGTCATTGAGTCCCAAATTGAGAACAGTGTCCATCATTCCGGGCATGGAGATTCTCGCGCCAGAACGAACAGAGAGAAGGAGCGGATTTTCGTCGCTGCCAAAATCTTTGCCCATTTTTTTAGCTAGCTCCTCGGTGCGTTGAAGCACCTCGTCGCCGAGACCCTCAGGCATCTTGCCGAGGGCAGAATAAACGTTACAGACTTCCGTGGTTACTACAAAACCGGAAGGCACAGGAAAGCCCAGTCGGGTCATTTCCGAGAGATTTGCTCCTTTGCCACCCAAAATGTTCTTCATTTTGGCATCGCCTTCTTCGAAGGAGTAGGTCGCTTGTTGGTTGGTGAGCTCTTTTTTCCAGTCTTGGCTCAAGGTTTGTGTCATATAGTTGGCACCTCTTAAAATTTCTCACGCCCCGAGAGCGAGACGCAGAATGGTCCCACGCACTTATACCAAGACCTGGCAAATCCTTTGCCCAAACCTGCTTAAGCCCCGCCAAATCTTGCCTTGAGTGGGGCTCCCGGACTCCGAGAGCAAATATCAGGGCTCCGAGTCACAAAAGTGCTCCCTGTTGAACCCAACGAGGGTATCAAACGAGGGATTCTCCCTCGGCCCTCAACCTGCAACATCGGGATCCGTCAAAGCTCTCAAAGCCCGACAGAACAAGGACTCCTGGTCCAACCTTCGGGGCCCGCCCGAGAGCAACAGAGAAAAACAGGAGGCACACACTTCAA
>CAZVVF010000823.1:0-2851 GCA_964630575.1 uncultured Burkholderiales bacterium
CAACCGCGAACTCCAGAACGGCAACAGGCAAAACCTCTACGACGACGGGTCCACGGTCGATCGCGATGGATACGGACGCATCCAAGACTTCGATGGTCAAGGCGGTATCCAAAGCGAGATAAAGCGGATCTCTCAAATGACCGATCCGGCCCAACGAAACCTCCAGATCACGCAGATGTATCACGACCTCTCCAATGTCATCGCCAAAGAGATCCCTGGCGGTGGAGCCAACTGGAGCACCTGGGCCAGCCACGCCTCGGCCGAAGCCGGCGCTGCTATCCGAGGAGAACGCTTCCCAGTTCCGCAAGGAGCCAGTCAACTCGCCGATTCTCATCACAAAACCATGAGGATGGCCATCGGTCGGGGAAACAACCAGGTCTTTTCTGAGGTCGCTCCGGAACTGGCGCGGTTTGCCGGTACCATCAAAGGAATGGACTCACCAAACCAGGCCACCATGGACGGGTTCAACGCGAGTCTCAAAGGCAAACCCGCCTTGCAAAACGCCTTCCAGAACTACCACGACGCCAAATTTTCCGACAGCATGCCGGAGCGACGAAGCAAAATGGTCAAAGGCAACGTTCAGATCGGTATCCACGAACAACTCCGGCTGGACAAAATGATCGACACCGCCATGTTCAGCGGCGAAACTCCCGGTGGAAACCTCGCCCAGAAGGGCGCCACCAAAATGCTCATGAGCCTCCCCTTGCCCGACGGTAAGACGGAGTCCCTCGGAGCAGCCGGTGACTGGTCCAATTTCAACAGCAGAATGGGCGTCATCGAAGAGCTTTTCACAAGGCGCGCCATGGACCCATCTGTTATGAAATCCCCTTTCAGCGCTGTTGAGTCCGCCGATATCACCAACGGACACACCCCGACTCGCTTCAAATAGGGATTTCCCTGAGTTGCGCCTATCGAAAGATAGACCAAATGGAGGGGAGATAGGGACCTTCTTCTAACCTTGCTGAGTGCGGAAAGCTCGCGTTTTATTAGTAGAGGACAATCCCGATGACGAAGCGTTGGCTCTGAGAGCTTTAGCCAAGTTCGACAGGGATCTTCAAGTCGACATCTGCCGCGACGGCCAAGAGGCTGTCGATTACTTCTTTTCCAATTCCAAGGTCAACGAAGAGCTCCCTGCGCTCATCCTTTTGGACCTCAAGCTACCCAGGTTGTCCGGATTCGATGTGCTCTCAAGATTGAAGAACGAGAACTTGACCCGGCGAATTCCTGTGGTGCTCTTGACCTCGTCCAAGGAGGACCAAGATCGTATCGATGGATATGATCTCGGAGCCAACAGTTTCATCCGCAAGCCCATCGATTTTCATCGTTTTACCCAGCTGATCCAGCAACTCGGGGAATACTGGCTGCACACCAATGAGCCTCCGCCGGAGGTCAACCGATGAAAGACGTCGCCCCGATTCCGCTGCGTCTGCTCATGATCGAAGATTCCGAGGACGATGAGTTTCTGTTGCTGCGCCACCTGAAAAAGGGTGGGTATCAGGTAGAGCATCGTCGAGTGGAAACGGCCCACGACATGCGGGAGGCCCTAGCGAATGGCAGTTGGGACATCATCATTTCCGACTACTCCCTCCCCTCCTTTAGCGGACTTCAGGCCTTAGAGATCTACAACGACCAAGACAACGACCTGCCCTTTATCGTCGTCAGCGGTACCATCGGGGAAGAGACTGCTGTCAAGGCCCTTCGCTCCGGGGCCCACGACTTCGTCCTCAAGGGCAAATACGCCCGTCTGCTGCCCGCCATCGAGCGGGAGTTGCGAGAGCATCGCTCAAGACAGGGGCGTCGCGAGGCCGAGGCCCAACTCAAAGCCAATGAACTTCGATTTCGTTCGCTCATAGAGAAAGCTCTCGATATCATAACTGTGATCGACCGTGATGGGTTGGTCATCTATGCGAGTCCCGCGGTGGAGTCGGTTCTGGGCTATTCCTCTGAGGACGTCGTGGGGCGTAAGGTCACAGAGTTGGTCCACCCCGAAGACCGCCAGATGTTCCAGAATCTGCTCGAGGACACCACCATCCATCCCCTGGCCACTCACCATTCCATCGTGCGCTGTCGACACGCCAACGGTGAGGCCCGAGTCTTGGAGTCGGTGGGTAGGAACCTCCTCGACGATCCAAGCGTCGGTGGTATCGTCATCAACAGCCGAGATATCACCGACCGCGAGAAAGCCGAAAGAGCCCTGCGTCAGGCCAACGCCAGATTGCAGAGAGCTCTAGCCGAGCGTGAGGAGAGCCAATCTCAGGCCATCCAACAGGAACGGCTGATCGCTCTGGGCTCGATGGCCAGTGGAATTGCTCACGACTTCAACAACGCCCTGACCTCCATCTTGGGTTTTTCCGAGGCGCTCTTGATGTATCCGGACCTCCTTGACGACAAAGAGCAAACCATCGAACTGATTCAGATGATGAACACCGCAGCCCAAGACGGTGCTGGAGTCGTCTCCAGGCTCAGCGAATTCTATCGGCACCGAGAGAAGAACGAGACATTCCTATCCCTCGACCTCACCAACGTGGCCGAGGAGACTCTCCGACTGACCAAACCCAAATGGAGTGGCCAGGCCCAAGCAGCCGGCATTCATATCGAGACCGACATTCAATTCGAGGCGGTACCAGCGATTCTGGGGAACAGACAAGAACTCCGTCAGGCCCTCACCAACCTTATCTTCAACGCCGTGGATGCCATGCCCAAAGGCGGGGTCTTAACCCTCAAAGCCATGGCTCAGAACGAACACGTCATCCTGGAGATCTGTGACACCGGAACCGGCATGAGCGAAGAGACCAAAACCCGATGTCTAGAGCCCTTCTTTACCACCAAGGGGCGCAAAGGAACGGGCATG
>CAZVVF010000824.1:0-2849 GCA_964630575.1 uncultured Burkholderiales bacterium
ACGACCTACAGGTGGATTGGAGCGCTCCCTCAGAGCCGCTGCAGGGCGGCCTGGTTCAGAGCGTAAAGCTCAACGTCACCAATCCAACCGGGGTCAACCTCAAACTCAAGGGACTCGCGGGCTTGACCGCTGCCACCCCAGAACAACCCTACCCAGCCCGGGACTTTCAGCCCCTCGATGTGGTCGTCGGCCCCAACAGTACCGTCACCATCGAACTTCTGGTGGTGCCGCCTCGAGCCGCCGGTGAGTGGCCGTTCGAACTCTTCTTCAACCCCAAAGACGCCCTCAAAACGTTTCAACTCCCAGCGCGAACCGTCGTCTACTAAACCTCTCAGTAAAAGGCCAACGCTAAACTCACGATCCCACCCACCCAAAGCAGAAGGAGCGTGGTGACGCTCAAGAGTTGAGCGGGCTTGAGCCCGGTGATGGAAAGCAGAGGCAGCGCCCAAAAAGGCTGCAGCAGGTTGGTCCACTGATCGCCGTAGGACACGGCCAAGATGGCCGCAGCTGAATCGACCTTGAGCTCTTCGGCGGCAGCCAAAACGATGGGACCCTGAATCATCCATTGGCCGCCTCCCGAGGGAACGAAAAGATTGGCCAGCCCAGCCGACAAAAAGACGAAAAACAGAAACGGTTGAAAGCCCAAGGTCGCCTGAACGGATTGACTAGCCGCGACGAAGCCATCGGAGACCATTCTCACAAGCCCCGACCCAGAAGCCACCCCTACGATACCGGCATAGAAGGGAAATTGCAGCAAGATCCCCGAGACACCGCCAACGGCTCGGTCCAGGGCACGCGCATAGAGCGATGCGGCTCCGTGAGCCAAGAGACCCAAAAAGAGAAAACAGAAGATCACCGAGTTGAGACCCAAGCCTTGGCGATAGCCGCTCCACCACAACAGGGCCAGGCAACTTATGACCACCACCAACGACCGTTCAGCGAGCGTCACCCGCCCAGAGCGCTCCAGCTTCACCCTAGGCTCGACCGGTTGGTTCTTGGCCGCCAAACCGGCCGCATTCAAGGCGACCAGAAAGGCTGGAACCAGGATCAAAAGAGCCAGACTCAAGCCAAGATTCTTGGCCGAAAGCACGGTCAGAGAGATGGGTATAACACCGATCTGTTCCTCTAAAAAATGCCCCGTTTGAGCGACCGCTAGAGGGGCCGAACCAGAGAGACCTCCATGCCAAAAGGCGAGTCCGGTGTACCCTGCCGCGCCGAGAAGACCTCGACTCACCCTCTCCTCGCCTAGGCGCAGAGCCAGAGAATCCGCGACCTGGCGAGCCAACAGCGCCCCCACGATCAAGCCGAAGCCCCAATTGAGCCAGGCCGCCACCATGGCGAAGAAGCTGACCAGGGCCACACCCTGTGAGGTTCCCTTTGGCAAACTCGCGAGACGAGCCAAAAAACGAGCGACAAGGGGGGCCTCAGCCAGAGCCTGGCCCGTGACTAAGATGAGCGCCATCTGCATGGCAAAGCCTAGAAAGCTCCACAGTCCGGTCCCCCAGAAAGAGACCAACTCCCCTGCCGAGTGAGGGGTCCACAACCAGGCGACGGCTAGCGTCACCAGCGTGAGGATCAAAGAGAGAGTGAAGGGGTCGGGAAAGACTCGCTCGAGAAGGCGGGCCCAACTCGCGAAGAGCCGCTCCATCCAGCCCATTAGCGAATGAGCGTAGCTTTCGGCACCGCAGCCTCGATATCGCTCACGCGAAGCTCTACGATATCCCCGACCCGGTCGCCTAGATTGAGAGCCTCAACCAGGTTGCCGTTCATCACCGCCGTCGCGCTGCGACTGTTGGAACCAAATCCTTCTTCGAGATAAACCTCAGCGCGCTGTCCCAAATTGAGCTTCTCGATCTTGCGGCCCATTTCTTTGCGCCGACCCAGAAGAACGTCGTACTCCTCTTGGTGAAAGTCTTCTGTGACCTTGACGTAGACCGGGCGACCCAGGAGCTGCTCCAAAGCGCTCAACTCCTCACCATCCTGACCCAAAAACTCTTTGCCGACGCGAGGGTGCATCTCGGCAAAGACAGCTTCTTCGCTGGTCGTTGAAGCCTTTTTGAGAATCTCGCGGCGAATTCGCAAGGCCACGGTTCGAGGTGAAAGCAAGCGACCACGGCCACTGCAGTAGGGACACTCTTCCCGCAAAACGAGATCGAGGTCTTTGCCCTCTCGCTTGCGGGTCAACTGGACCAGACCGAGTTCCGTCATCCCCACCAAGTGGGTCCGCGTTCGGTCTTTCTTGAGCTCTTCGACCACAGCTGACAAGAGCCGGCGCCTATCGCTGGCCGACTCCATGTCGATGAAATCGACGATGATGATCCCACCGATGTCCCGAAGTCTCAGTTGCCGACAAATCTCTTGGACGGCCTCAAGGTTGGTCTTGAGAATGGTATCGGCCAGCGATGCCGTCTTGCCGATGTACTTACCCGTATTGACGTCGATAGCCCAGAGGGCCTCGGTTCGGTCGATGATCAGGTAACCGCCCGATTCCAACCAAACCTTGCGGCTCAAGGCCTTCTCGATCTCCTGGTCGATCCCGTAAAACTCGAAGAGCGGCACGTTGTGGGTGTACAGGAAGACCCGCTCCACCAACTTGGGTGCTGTCGCTTCGAGCCGCTCAATGACCTTGGCGTACTCTTCGGCGTTGTCGATAACGAGCCGATTGACATCGGCGTGAAGAATATCGCGCACGATCTTGTCGATGAGCGCAAGCTCTTGGTGAACGATAGCCGGCGCGCGTCTGCGCTTGGCCACCTTCTGCACGCGCTGCCAGGAGCGAGCCAGGAACTTCATCTCCCGCTCCAGCTCCTCTTCCGAGCGCCCGACAGCGGAGGTACGGACGATGACGC
>CAZVVF010000825.1:0-2845 GCA_964630575.1 uncultured Burkholderiales bacterium
GTGCCGCTCAAGGTGGTGGGGCTCCTCAGGGTGGCGGTGCCGCTCAAGGTGGTGGCGCTGCTCCTCAAGCTGGCGGTGCTGCTCAAGGTGGTGGCGCTGGTCAAGGTGGTGGGGTCTCCGCTCCCGGCGAGACCTCTGCTGTGGATGGTGCAGGCCAAAACGGTGGGCCTACTGAGACAGCGACGGTGCCGCCGGAACTCGCTGGCGACGACAAAAAGATGGCCGAATTCATTGAGGGCAAGTTGGCCGGGACTCCGCTGGCCGGACAGGGTCTGGGGGCTCACTTTGTAGCCGCAGGCAAGCAACAGAACGTGGACCCGCTCGCTCTGGCTGCCATCAGCAAGCACGAGACGGGTCACGGAAAGCTCGGGGTTGGGGTGCGCAAGCACATGGGGGTAGGAGCCTTTGATGCCAGTCCCAACAAAGCCAGAAAGTGGGACGGCGCCGTCAATCAGATCTACTCTGGAGCGAGAACCTTCAACAACCTGCGACGCAAAGGCGGCTCCAACCCAGACGCTCCCTTGAGCCAACAGCTCGCGGCGGTGAATAAGGCTGGCTGGGCAACCGACAAGAGCTGGCACAGCAAGGTCGGGAAAGCCTACAACAGCTATGCTTCAAGCGCCCGTACCTCGGTGGCATCGAGTTCCTCTTCGACTCCTACGAACTCGACGTCCTCCACGACGAGCCTCGCCTCCAACACTTCTTCGGGCTCAGCCACTTCTTCGGTCTCGAGCAGTTCTTCGGCGTCGAGCAGCAAGTCCAGTTCGAGCAGTTCTTCGGCCTCTAGCAGTAAGTCTAGTTCCGGCAAGAACGCCTAGTTCGGGGTCTTTCTCTCTACAACGTGTCTTCGCGCGGAATGAAGAGGCCGGTGGCTGGCTCCCTCTCTGGGGCTTTAACGTTGGGGCTCTGGGGTTGTTCCCCGTTGGCTCCGGCCTCTTGGCGCTGGACTGGTGTCGTTCCAATGAAGGGAGAGGCTGCGACTAGCTTTTTGACCTTCCAAAGTCCGACCATCCAAAACAGTCCCATCAGGGGGAAAACGGTGAGTTGTACAGTGGGTATTCCAGTAAAGAGTACGAAATCATAGAGGCCGTGGGTGGCGATGGCGATCACCAATCCCACCATGTGAAAGCGGAGCCTTCGGGATGGCTCGGCGAACTTGGACAGTCCCATAAAGTAGCCGAGAAACACACCGAACAGCGCGTGAGCCGGAACCGAGAGCAGAGCCCGGAGGATAGCGACTCCAATCCCACCACTCAAGACGTAGAGGATGTTCTCAGCGATGGCAAATCCTAGAGACGCTGCCACGCAGTAGACGATTCCGTCATAGGGTTCGTTGAATTCGGGGTCGTCATAGATGGTCTTTCGGACCACCAGATACTTGCAGAGTTCCTCGACTGTGGCGGCCACGAGAAAGGCGTTGAAGAAGGCCAGGCTCAGGGAGCCTGCGGCAAAGGTATGCTGCACGGCGTACTGCAGAGGGAGTTCAAGGAGGACGGCCAGTACGCTGACGAGGGCTCCCCACAGCAGGACCTTGCGCACCTTCTCCACAGGTTCAGGCTCGTGAATGTCTTTCTTGTAGAAATACAGCATCAACAAAAAACCGGGTAAAACCGCCAGACCAATCAGCGTGTTGACATTCATTTAACCTTGACCTCCACCAGAGATGTCTCATTCTCCGGCGGTGGAAACGTTCCCACCGCTATTCTGGTGGGCCGAGGTCTGTGAGGATATTCCTCGGTCAGGAACTGTGCTTGAGTTCGTTGGCGGCCTCTACGGCGGCTTTGGCGTTGATGGCTCCTCGACCGATGGCTGAGGGATCGCCTTGGACGGGGGTCGTCGTGGTATAGAGGATCTCTTTCACTTGCTGAGGAGTCAGGTCGGGGTTGGCCTCATACATGTTGGCGATCACGCCCGTGACCACAGGGGCTGCTTCGGAGGTACCGTCCTGGGAGATGTAGAGCGGATTGCCCTCGGAACTGCCCAGTGTGGACTTGACGTCGTAGTAGCGCAGCATCACCTTTCGGAGGGTGTTTTCGGACACGCTCATGGCTTTGGGAGTGAGCTGTCCTTTCTCGATCTTTTGCTGGGCCAACTGTTTGACGTTCTCGATGGGTCCACTCAGGATCTGCTTGGCTACGATGAGGTTCTCGCGGCTCTTCTTCTGAGTTTCGCTACCGGCGGAGTTGGTGGACATCAGGGACACTCCGGGGGCCAATATATCGGGTTTGTTCTCGCCGTAGATCGAGGTCCCTCGACTCGAGAAAGCAGCCACTTGGTCGTCGCTCTTGTCGGTCGGAGTTCCATTGGTATCCAAGGCGCCAACGGCGATGACGTAGGGATCACCGGCGGGGGTTGTGATGGGAACTTTGTCAGCGAAATTCCCGGCGCCAGCGACGATGAGTATACCGGCCTCCTTGGCCAAATTGATGGCGTAGGCGAGAGGATCAACGGAGGTCATAGCTCCGTGTTTGGCGGGGTCTGGGAATTTGAGAGTAGGGAGTACAAAGGAGCAGTTGATGACCTTGATGTTGAACTTTTCTTTGTTTTGAACCGCCCAGTGCATCCCTCGGGCGATAGAGTCCAAGGAGTCAGGGAGTTCGCCGCCTTGAGCCAATTTGACTTTCATGGCTATGAGGTTGGCGTCTGGAGCAACGCCTCGAACTCGACCCTGGGAGGATTCGCCACTCGAGCCTATGATGCCCAAAACGTGGGTTCCGTGACCGAGCGGGTCGCTCTCAAAGGTGTCTTCGGGGGAGGTCGCGACGGATTGGACGCGGCCAGCGAGATCGGGGTGGCTGACATCAAAGCCTTCATCCATAACCACGACACCGACACCTTTACCGGT
>CAZVVF010000826.1:0-2842 GCA_964630575.1 uncultured Burkholderiales bacterium
TCTGCTGCGGAAACGTCGTAGCAGCACGCCAGCGCCTTTCTCGCGAGTACAACCGCAGCAGAGCACACAGCCCATGAGCCAAATCGTTTTTCATACAGAGAGCCCCTCGCCCGTTGAGTTCAGCCCAACTCGTGACGGCTCCAACCCCGAGTCCCCCCTAACTTGTCGTTCTCTTGCGAGCACCGCGCAGAAACCCGTTGTCCACTCATGAACTTTCGTTTTCTCCACGCCGCCGATCTCCATCTCGACAGCCCGCTGCGAGGCCTAACGCGCTACGAGGGGGCCCCCGTTGAAGAGCTGCGCGGCGCGACCCGTGAGGCTCTCCAAGCCCTGGTCAACCTGGCCATCGAGGAAGACGTCGACTTCGTCGTGCTCTCGGGGGACCTCTACGATGGGGACTGGCGCGACTTCAACACGGGGCTGTTCCTGACTCAGCGCCTTCGAGAGTTGGCCGAGGCCGGTATCGCCGTGTACGCCATCAAGGGCAATCACGATGCCGCGAGTCGGATCAGCAAATCCCTGAGCTGGCCTAGCAACGTGACGATGTTTTCCCACAAACAACCCGAAACGGCTCTGATCGAGAAGCTCCGAGTGGCCCTTCACGGCCAGAGCTTCGCGCAACCGAAGACAGTCGATGACCTCTCGGCGAACTACCCAGAACCCGTCCAGGGCTATTACAACATCGGCATCCTGCACACCAGCGCCGACGGCCGCGAAGGCCACGGAAGCTACGCCCCTTGCTCCATGGATGGACTGCGAAACAAAGGTTACGACTACTGGGCTCTAGGCCACGTTCATCAGCGCGAGACTCTCAGCGAAAAGCCCTGGATTATGTTCCCTGGAAACATCCAGGGACGACACATTCGCGAGACCGGTGCCAAGGGGGCTCTCCTGGTGAGCGTGGAGGATGGAGTGACCAGAGAACCGGAGTTTTTTGCCCTCGATGTGGCCCGCTGGTATCACCTTCAGATCGATCTCAGCGACTGCCGATCGGCCAGTCAAATGCTCCTGTCGATCAGTGACGAGATTGAAGCGCTCCGAGAGAAGGCCGGGGACCGCCTCCTAGCCTTGCGCATAACGGCCGAAGGAGCGTGCGCTGCTCACCGCGAGCTACAGAGCTCCCCGGAGCGCTGGGAAAACGAGATTCGAGGCCTGGCTGGCACCCGCGTCTGGGTAGAGAAGGTACGCCTGAGGAGCCGCTCTGTGGTGAGCCCCCAAGACCTCGCCGCCCGCGACGACGTCTTTGCGGCCATCTTCAATGAGGTCTCCCACCTAGAAGCCAATCCCGAGGTCCTGGCCGAGGTCGGCAGCAAACTCTTTGCCACACTGGAGAGCAAACTGCCCTCTGAACTCAAGACCGCCGATCAAGCTCTACGCCCAACCGACCCCGCCTTGTTGCAACAACTGCTCCCTGAGGTTCGGAGCTTACTGGCCTCCCGCCTAGCCCACAGAGACGACGAAAACTCATGAAATTTCTGCAACTCAACTTGAAGGCCTTCGGCCCGTTCACTGAGCGCCGCCTCGATCTCGACGAAAACCCAGGGATGCACCTCTTTCACGGACCCAATGAGGCCGGAAAAAGTTCTATGCTCAGAGCCATCAGCTATATGCTCTTTGGCTTCGACCGCTCCACATCGGACAACTATCTTCACGACAACAAAGAACTGAGGGTTGGGGGAACTCTCCGGCGCTCCGATGGCCAGTGCCTCGAGTTCTTGAGACGCAAGGGCAACAAGAACACGCTCATCAGTCCCGAGGGTGGCGCGCTGCACGATGACGCCCTGGCCCCCTTTTTGGGAGGTGTTGACCAAGACTTGTTCGCCCGGCTCTACGGGCTCAACCACGAGACCCTGGTTCAGGGTGGGAGGGCTCTGCTCCAAGACGATGGCGATGTGGGACAGAGCTTACTCTCGGCGAGCATGGGTCCGGGCTTGCGCACAATCGTTGAGAATCTGCGCCAGGAGGCTGGAGTCTTGTGGAAGGCGCGGGGACAGAAATACCAGGTCAACGCGGCTATCCAGGAGTTGAAAGAGGCCCGCAACCGCATAAGCAAGGCCACCCTCCTGCCCCAAACCTGGACCAACACGGTTCGAGAACTCGAAAAGATAGAGCAGGACATTGCGGCGCTGGCCGATCGAAAGCTGCAACTGGATACAGAACTACACCGGCTTGAGCGCCAGCAAAAGGCGATCCCCAAAGTGCTCCGCTATCGAGAGCTCAAGGCCTGCCGATCGGCCCTGCCGGAGACTCCTGAACTAGCCGACTCCTTTCGCGAGAAACGCACCACTCAACAAGCTCTTCTCGCTCAACTCGAGGAACAACTCAAGGCCGCGGACCAGAAGCTTGCCCGACTGAGCCAAGAGCTCGAAGAGACCCCACACCACCCTGAGATTCTTCAGTGCCAAGGCCGCATAGAAAGCCAGGTGAAACAGATTGAAAACTACCGCGCTTCCGAGACCCAGCTGAGTCAACTCACGGCCAAAACCAATCAACTCGAAGCGCAAGCCGACAACCTAGCCGCCGACTTAAAGCCGGGCGCCACCCGAGAGACCCTGGCCCTTCCCCACGCGGCTCTGCGTCAACAGGTCTCGGAGTTGGCCCAACAGTATCGGCAATCTCGCGGTATCTTAAGGAAGTCCCGAGAGGACCTCAGCCTTCTGAAGACGGAGCTACAGACTATCGAAGCCGAACTGGAACCCTTGGGACCGGCGATCGATCTCGGCCCGCTAGAGAAGGTCGAATCTCTTCTGCACCAACACTTGCCGCTGGACGAACGGATCGCAGAGCTTCAAGCCAAGATCGACCGCCAACAAGATCTCGTCAGCGAAGGATGCGCCCAACT
>CAZVVF010000827.1:0-2841 GCA_964630575.1 uncultured Burkholderiales bacterium
CGGCCAGGATACGCACGTCGAGACCCTCGATGTAGTTTGACTCCGCGGTGGAGAGCTTTCCTTGAGCGGGACCTCCCGAGGCCGATCCGCTGGCTCGAATGCCACCGTCTGTTGGGCCATTGGAGTCTTGCGCTGCCCCGATCTCCCATCGTCGCCGTCCGCTGCCCTGAAGCAGGAAGACGTCGTAGCTATCGATGTGGGCTCCAACACCCGCGTCGTGGCTCGCAAAGCTCACCATCACATCGTCTTTCCGCCAGCCTGGCAAGAAATCGAATCGGTCGAAGAGGTCCGCTACGGCCGGAACGTGGCGGTCAACCTCCTGGACCAAAACGGTCCAATGATGGTCCCCTAAGGCGTCAAAGTCGGCTTCAGTGAAGGGACCCGATCGCAATTGCCATGGATAGTCCCCTCCCTTTTCAAGGATCAATCGGGACAGTACGCCTTCTTGTAAGCTGAGTCCAGCTAACTCATCGGGCTCGAGGGGGCTTTGAAAATCAGGAAAGGCCTGGCGAATCAGTACGGGCTTCTTTTGCCAATAGTTGGCCAAAAAGTCTTCAATTGTCAGGTGTCCTAGTGGAGTGTTGTTCATTTGCAGGCGAGGTTCGCCTCTCATCCTCGGCACTCCTCGATAAGCAGCCTTACCGATTCATGCGTGCGCGATGCGATCTCCTCTTCGGAGAGTTCCGGTGAGATAGGTTTGCCGATATTCAGGCACGGGGCGGCCTGGCCCAGGTAGTTTCTCCACAGAGGCAATGAGGGTCCCTGAATGTCTTCAAAAAGGTCACGTGAGCCGGAAAGTCCCATCGGTATCACCGGCGTGTTCGTCTTTTTGGCCAAGCGAGCGAAACCGGCCTGAAAAGGCTGGAGCTTGCCATCCTTGGCGCGCGTACCCTCAGCAAAAAGACAAACCAGACTCCCTTCGCGCAAATGCTTCAAGACTTGGGCGAGGGTCGCTCGAGTGGGGCCCTTGCGGTCCACAGGGAAGGCTCCCAGGCTCAACATCAGATGGCGCGAGGTTGAGACTCGAAAGAGTTCCTCTTTGGCCATATAGTGCACCTGCCTACCACCACAGCCTTGGGCCACGAACATAGGATCCAGATAAGATTGATGATTGGAAACGATCAAGGCGGAGCCGGACTTCGGGACGTTCTCTTTTCCTTGAACGCGCGCCCCAGCGGCCCCGAAGATGAGTCGTCCCAGGAATACGCCAACCTGATAGGCGTAAGTCGGTGGAGAGGGCTTGGTCAATGTAGGGGCTCCTTACTAACTGTTCCTGACGAGACGAGCTTCTAGCGCCGCATTGATCTGGGCGACCAACTCGTCTGGGGTCAGATGGGTAGAATCGAGTTCGAGCGAGTCTTCCGCGCGGACCATGGGAGCGAGTGCGCGATTGGCGTCCTTTTGGTCCCGACTCTGCAGGGCCTTGGCGGCCTCTGCGAGTTCCAATTCGGTGAACTCCGAGCTGTGCTGAGCGAGACGACGCCGGGCACGCTCGGCTAACTCAGCGTCAATAAAGATCTTGAGTGTGGCATCGGGCAAGACCACAGAACCGATGTCCCGACCCGCCATGACCACCGAGCTCTTTTGGGCTAGGTCCCGCTGAACGTCGAGGAGAAAATCTCGAACCGTTCCGAGTCGAGCGGCAAACAGTGTCGCCTGCTCTACCACCAGCGCCGAGAGTTCATCGTTGACATCCTGACCGTCGAGAAGGATTCGACACTCGCCCGATGGTGGGGTCAGAAGCTCGAACGAAATCCCCTTCAGGGCCGCTTGGAGCCGATCGGTTTGCTCGGCCCAGGCCTCGGGGTCGTCGCCAAGTTCTGTCAGAAACTTCAAGGCTAGGGCTCGATAGAGCTTGCCGGTATCCAAATAGCTGCAGCCGAGTTTCTCAGCCAACAGTCGAGCCACGGTGGATTTGCCGCTGGCTGCGGTCCCATCGATGGCGATGCTGAAACGAACGTGTGTTTTAACCATCCCAGTAAAGTTTGCCTCCAGGTCGAGCGATGATAACAGTAGGGTCTACGAGGTAATCCCGGGCCACTCTTCGGATGTCTGCGGCCGTAACCTCCGCCAATCGCTTTTCGAAATTTTCTTCATAATTGTACCCGAGACCGATGCTCTCGGCCCGTGCCAGACGAAACGCCGTTCCTTGGCTAGTCTCGCGTTCGTTGAGGAAGGCCCCTCTGAGCTTCTCCTTTGCGGCTGCGAGTTCAGAGGCCGTCAAATCTTCCTCCTGCAAACGTTTGCTCTGCTTGAGGACGTCGCGCCTGACCTTTCCGGCGTCGTGAGGACGAGTGACAACGTAGGTGAGGTAGTGCGAAGGCCCTTTGAGATCCGGGTGTACGGAACTGATGGTGTAAGCGAGTCCCTTTTTTTCACGAATCTCATTGAAGAGTCGCGAGGATAGGCCCTGGCTCAAAATGGTGTTGACCAACTGCATCGGGATATGGTCCTCCGAGGCTGCCCTGGGAGCCGGATAGCCTACAAGGACCCAAGCGATATTGTTCCGGGTGGAAAGGTCTATCCGCTTCTCGGTCGCTTTGGGTTCCCAGGAGACAGAGAGGTCGGTCTCATTGATAGCCGTCAGCGGCCCGAAGAGTTCGCGGGCCAGGTCTTCGATACCGGTGCGGGAGAAGCGACCGCAAACCGCCAGCACGATTCGTTCAGGCACCATGTACTTTTTGTGAAACGCTCCGATGGTTTCAGCGTCGATCCGCTCGACGGCAAGCGTTCCACTGGTGTGCTGCCGACGGTACGGATGGAGTCGGTAGAATAGGGTGCAAAAGATCGAGTAGAGTTGGTTTCTCGAATCGGCCCGACCGGATTTGATGTCCTCGATCA
>CAZVVF010000828.1:0-1433 GCA_964630575.1 uncultured Burkholderiales bacterium
TCAAGCAGAGAGTCGACATCGAGAAACTCAAGCAGACCATCACCGAGGGTCTTTTGCCGTACGACCGCTTTCGTATGAGAGTGAAGAAGTCGCGAAACCCACTGCGTCGTCCGAGCTGGGTTCCGTTCGACAAATTCGACCTCGATCAACACCTGGTCTCCCATCGACTGGCTCAGGGGACCGAAGCCGAGCTATTCGAGTTCATCAGTGCTAAGATGAGTGAGCCTCTCAAGCGCTCCCTTCCGCTCTGGAAGTTCTACTTGGTGGACAATTTGCAAGATGGCGGAAGCGCTTTGGTGTGCCTGCTTCATCACGCCATCGCCGACGGCATAGCCCTCATGAAGATTCTGATGAACCTCACCGAGAGCCCCGGCCACCCGGAGCAAGCCAAGGAGCAAAAAGACGTGACCTTGCGGGTGAAGCCTAGTCGATTCGTCGATCTGGCTCGTCGCAGTCTCGGTGCTGTGGGCGTGTTGAGTCGAGGAATGGTCGAGACGGAGCCTGAAACGCCTTTTCGGGGACGCCTGGGTGTTGCCAAGAGCGCAGCCGTTTCGCGTCCCATCGATCTCGAAGACATCAAAACGGCCCGCTTGGCCACGCGATCGACTGTCAACGATATCCTTATGGCAGCTCTAGCTGGCGGACTCCGCCGCTACATCTTGCGTGAGCAGGGCGATATCAAGGATGGAACCGATGTGCGCGCGGTGGTGCCGGTCGACCTTCGGCGTCCCAACGATACCGAGTTGGGCAATCGCTTCGGCCTGATTTTTATGGCGCTTCCTATCGGTATCGCCTGTCCCAAGGAGCGACTCCTGGAAGTCAAGAAGCGCATGACGAAGCTGAAGGGATCTCCCCAGGCGGTTATGGTACTAGGTCTATTGGCGGCTGTGGGCGCTGTTCCGGCAGAGCTGGAGAAGCGGGTCGTGACGATGTTCGGTTCACGAGCGACCACGGTTCTGACCAATGTGCCCGGTCCTAAGTACCCCTTGACCCTAGCCGGTGAGGAGATCGATAGCATTATGTTCTGGGTTCCTCAGTCGGGCGGCTTGGGGCTTGGCCTGAGTATTCTCAGTTACGCTGGAAAGGTGCGAGTGGGTATCGTCGCCGACTCCGGTCTGGTCAAAAATCCCACTGCTCTAGTGGAAGATTTCGAGATGGCGTTCCAGGAACTCTTGGAGTCTCAGCGACCCGCGCAGCCCTAGCGTTTGCGACTCAGGGCCTCTTGTACCAAGGCGCGGAAGAGGCGCTGTTGGAGTCTGCTGGTGGGCAAGTATTCGGGGTGCCACTGGACACCTAGGAGGTAGGGTTTCTTCTCGACCTCGATGGCCTGCACGATCTGGGCCTGGTCGCGGGCCACCACACGGACCCCCTCTCCGAGTTGGTCCACGGCCTGTTTGTGCAAGCTGTTCACTCCCAAGGTGTTAAGCCCCAAG
>CAZVVF010000828.1:1443-2836 GCA_964630575.1 uncultured Burkholderiales bacterium
GCTGCGGGGTTCGATCTCTATCTGGTTTTTGGGCAGGAGTGTGGACACTCGGCCCACCTCGCCGTAGAAGCCTGGGAGATCCGCTGTGAGGGTCCCGCCGAGATGAATGTTGAGGAACTGGGCTCCGCGGCAGATCCCCAGGACCGGGAGTTTCTCTCGCAAGGCTTTTTCCAAACACGACTGCTCGAATTCGTCGCGCTCGGGATCGACCCCTGAGGCGGTGAGTGAGAAGAGGCTTCTCCACAAAAAGAGAACGGGTGCCAAGACTTTGGAGAGGATACGGCGCGACAACGAAGTCGGTTCATTGGGGGACTCGCTCTCGTCTTCTAAAATGCTCTGCAACTCCTCCCCATAGCGGCCTGGGTCCACATCGGCACCACCGCCAAGAATGAGGCCGTCGAAGGGTGGCAGCGAAGGGTCGTCCTGGAACATCGAGGGGGTCATTCGGATGGGGTAGCCGCCCGCTCTTCGCACGGCGAGCCAGGTGCAGGCCCAGGCTGGAAATCCACCTCGGTCGGGACCGGTCACCGCGATCATGGGGCGGCGTGAGAGGAGCGGTTTTGTTCGCCAAAGGCGTCGGAGCCAGTAGAAGAAGGGCCCTTGCAATCGTTTGAGTTCGTAGCGACATCGCTTGGCCAAGGCGGCCTCGTCTGAGGCCAGACGCTCGACCTTCATCCAGGCCGCCCACTCCTTGGAGATGCTCCAGTCCTTCTCGTCGACAAGACTGTTCGGCATACGGTAGTGGAAGGCAGGACGTTTGGAGATCTTCTCCTGGGGCAATCGGGCTCGGATGCGCTGTTCGTCGAGTTGGGCTAGTAACGGTAAGAGGTCCAGCGGCCGGTTTCGCGAGGGGTTGGCCTGGAGGTAATCGTCGATGAATTGGGACTGCGTCGGCTTGTATCGGGGGTTGAGCACGAGCAGAGCGTAGCGCTTGTCGAAGGGACTGATGAACCCACTCAGGCTGCGGATGGGATCGATATCATGAATGCGCTTGAGCTCTTCGTAGAGGATGAGAAAGGCGCGTAGATAGCGGAGAATCATGCCCACTTCGAGTTCTGGAATCTCGGGGTTGAGATGCAGGCCAAAGGCGTTGACCACCGAGGAGCTGGTCCCTTGGGCGTGCTCGGCGAGTTTGGCTCGAAGGCGTTCGAGTTCCGGTAGTCTCTCGATCGCCAGGGGGGGGAACACCAGCTCAAAGGGTACGAGCCAACTGGCGATGGAGGCCAGCAGTTTCTCGATGTTGTCTCGCTCGACCTCGCCTAGAAGATCCGGGTCTATCTCGCTAAAGAAGTTGCGGACCTTCATCTCTCGAAAGAGAGTGGCGTCAAACTCCACTCGGATATCACCTAGGTCGGAACCCTCAACGAGAGCCTCGTAAGGATTCTTCTTCTTG
>CAZVVF010000829.1:0-2828 GCA_964630575.1 uncultured Burkholderiales bacterium
GGGAAAGGTCTCGGAGTCCGGTGTCAGCTCCCAGCGGTAGGTCCAGCCATCGCCAAGGCTTCGTGTTCGCTCAGCCTGAGAAAGGTAGACGCCGGAGGCCATCGGTTCTTTGGAAGCGCTCCCGTCTGGAGGGGCGAGTTGGAATCGCAGCCAGCTCATGGCTTCGAGCACTCCCGCATCGGCCACCAGGGCTCCGGCCGTTTGACGCTCTGTGCGCATGGCAGCGCGGCTCTCCACGGGGAGCAGAACCAGAAAGGCACTCGCTGTGATGAAGAGGATGAGCATGAAGAAGATCGACATCACAAGGATGGAACCTCGTTTGCTGGACGATTGTGCTCTCATTTCGTTCCTCTTTCTGCCCTAGCGGACGTTAAAAATCGAAGGTTGGTAGATTGTGCTCATCGTTATTCGGAGTGGGGTCGCGTTTTCAACCCGATTTCGATTGAGTTCATCGGTGATGAGATCGCTTGAGACGTTGACCCTGACTTGCAGCGCACCCTCGCGCCAGCGCTGCACGACCAAGCCATCCCGGTAGCCTCCAGGCGCCGAGGCGTCGGGTATGCCCAGCCGGCGAGCGAGATAGCGCGGTCGGATGCTGACATCCGGAAAAAGGGGATAAGGGTTGGCGTTGCTGGGGGCTTGCAGGCGCCGCAGGACCAGGTCCTGGCCGAAGTTGTTGGTCCCCGGTACCACCACGATTTCGTGGGCGAAGGTGATGGGGTTGAGCTGAAGCTCCCGAGCTTTGGGGGGTTCAACTCCTGTGAGATGGTCGATGGGAGTAAAGAAGCGAATCCGGTCTGTTGAGGCGGGATTGGTTGAGGGGTCGGGTGCATTGGGGTCAAAAATCTCGTCGGGGGTGTAGATCGCTGTGGTCACGGGATCACCGCTGGGCTCGGTGAGGTTGGAGGGAGGCACGGCAGAAGCGAGATAGCGCTGCATCTGGTCTAGAGCCTGACGGCCGTTGCGCAGAACCTCGATTCGCCCCGAGGATCGGCTGATCTCCCACAGTCCTGTCTTGAACAGAGCCGCCAGTGTGACTAGAAGAATGGAACTCACTGCGAGAACGGTTAGAATCTCCACGAGAGAGAATCCAGCGTGTCGACTTTTCGCTGTCACGGCTTTCGGTGATAGGCCCATAGGGTCACCTCTTTGTCCGAACGGCCCTCGTTCCAGAATACAGTCACCTTGATCGCTGCCATATTGGAGAGGTGGCTGTTAGGGTCGTTGGAGATCTGCTTCATCTCTATGCGACGTTGGAAGTTGAAGGGGTTTTCTGGGAAGTGATTGCCAAAGGGAGGCGCGTTGAAAGGTTTTCGGCTCCCACTATCGTCGGCGTCGTTATCGATGTCTCCGTCGTTGACATCGGAGCCGACGACGAGATTTGCCGGGTTGGAGAACGGATAGTTTCCGGAGCGAAGGATGTTGATCAACTCCCGGGCTTGAAACACGGCGTGGGATCGGCGCTCGGACTGTTTCTCCGACTTGATTCCGTACCAGAGTGCCGATATAGTCCCCAGAATCCCCACACTGACGACAAAAATAGCGATCATCAGCTCAATCATCGAGAGTCCGCGAAATCTTTGCTGCTTCAAGACTGCTCTACTTATCATACGACCCCACACATCTAGCCTACCAGAGAAGGGATGGTTGCGCACACAGTACTTTATTCATGGTTGAATCATGCTATCGTTAGCAAATTTCTCTCGGTTTTGTGATTTTTGTTAGTAAGACTGTACTGCCCCATCGATCGATGAGATCGGGACATCCCGCCCGACAAGGTCTTGCCGAACAAATACTTAACTCTTTTAAGACAAAAGCACAGGGGGTCCCTGAATATGGAGGTCGTCGACATGTCCCAGCCGCAACAGCGACGTTCGATCAAAAACGTCGTTCTGACTCAGAGATATCATATGCCATACATGGGTACAGCGATCTTTCTTTCCCTGTCGCTGCTCTCTATGCTCTACGGCTTGTTCCTCTATCGCTATCTTGAGATGGCCAAGTCCGGCTCAGAGGCGCCTATTCAGTTTTTGGTGGTGGTGACAACTCTCGTGACGACCCTCTTGGGTCTTCTGATCGTGGGCTCTGCGGTGTTGGCGGCACACCGAATCGCTGGGGTCCATATCAAGATCCGTCAGACCTGTGACAAGATCGCTGCAGGCGACTTTGATACGCGGATCCGATTTCGCAAGGAGGACCAACTAGAGGATGTTGCCGAGTCCTTCAACCGCATGCTGGATGTTCTGAATTCGCGCCGCAGCGCTGCGATGAGCGGAGAGAGCCAGGAGGCGGCTCCCGATGGGAGCGCTGAAGAGGGGGCCTCCTCGGAGACTAGTTAAACCTCACCACGCGGGGTAGAAGTTTGGCCCTGTGAATGAGATCCAGGTAGTCGGCAGATGTCACCTCTTCCCAGGTTTTTCCAAGGATAGCTAAGAGCGCTGCCTCCAAGACGTTGGTGCCGAAGCTGCGACCGTCCAGTTCGGGAGTGGTGGTGACTAGCCAAGCGACGCCACGCTTTCGCAGTTCGATCAAGTCCTGCTTCGTGACCGTGTTGGTGAGAATCCCTTTGCCGCTGAGGTCGTCGGGCATCTGTCGCCTGATGATGTGGAAGTCGCCAGCGATGATCTCGGCCTCGGCGAAGTAGGGAGCGGTGAGTTCGGTGGGCTCGATGACCTCTTGCTTCTTTCCGGTAGGGTAGATCATCGAGATAGGCAACTTGCAGATCTCAGGGAGTAACTTGGTGGCCTGTTTCTCCAACTCATCCAAGGTGAGGATGGGCTTGTCGAGATTGAGGCCCATGTCGTCCAGAACGGAGACAATCCCCTTGA
>CAZVVF010000830.1:0-2827 GCA_964630575.1 uncultured Burkholderiales bacterium
CGAGGCTTGCGTATCTGGAGTGGGTCCAAAAGGAGTGGAAGGACAACTACTTCACCGAACATGGAAATTTCGTCCATCGCCGGGTAGACGCCTATAGTGAGGCGACTGACAGCCCAGTGACCAGAAGCCTGAATTTGGCAGCCCCCAAGGAAGGCCTGGTCACCAAACTCGACGTGCTGGAACAGTTTGAGGGCGTGGGAACGCCGGTGGAGTATAAACGCGGCAAAGTACCCAGTGACGGCCCTAGCCTGTCTGAGTTGGTTCAACTCTGTGCTCAAGCTCTCGTCCTTCAAGAGAACGGCTGGGAATGCACGTCCGGCTATCTATACTACAGTGGGTCCAAGAGTCGCCATGAGGTCGTCTTCGACCAGGCGTTGATCGAGACCACCAGGGACTTGCACCGCCAGATGAAAGTGAGCTTTGCTCAGGCCAGCATTCCGCAACCGCTCATCAATGACCGCCGATGCGACGACTGTTCCCTGAATAGTATCTGCCTACCCGAAGAAGTCAATTTCCTCCGTCGCAATTCCGAAAACGTGCGACCGCTTTGGGCAAGTCATGAGGAGGGATACCCCTTACATGTGACCGAGCACGGGGCCAAGGTTGGTGTCTCCGGTGAGGAACTCACTGTCAAGAAACAGGGGGAGCTACTAGGAAAGGCACGACTCGCAGAGACTTCTGAGGTCTGTATCCATGGAAATTCACAAGTCAGCACTCAGGCCTTACGAGCCTGTGCGCGCATCGGCGTGCCCGTTTTATTCTTCTCCTATGGGAATTGGTTCACCGCTAGCCTGACCGGCCTTCCCCACAAAAACGTAGAATTGCGCCAAGCTCAATTCAGGGCGGCGTTTGACTCTCAAAAATCGCTAGAGATTTCGCGTTGCTTTGTAACTTCTAAAATAGCAAACCAACGGGTCTTACTCCGTCGCAACTCACAAAAGCTCCCGGGCTCGGTCCTTGAAGAGATGAAACGCCTCAGAATAAAATCGACCCAGGCCACATCACTCGAGAGCCTCCTAGGGATAGAGGGTTTAGCGGCCCGATTCTTTTTTGAATCATTCCCTACCATGCTCAAGGTCGAAGGCATCCAATTCCATGGACGAAATCGCAGACCTCCAGCCGATCCACTCAATGCTGTCCTTTCCTTTTGTTATGCCGTACTAGCAAAGGAAGCAACCGTCGCACTGCACTCGATCGGCTTGGACCCTTACCAAGGCTTCTTTCACCAAAGCCGCTATGGCAGACCCTCCCTCGCTCTCGATCTGATGGAAGAATTTCGCCCGTTGATCGCGGACTCAGTCACCCTCACACTCTTCAACACAAAGAGGCTCCAAGCTGAAGACTTCTTCTACGCAGGCGACGGCTGCAGCCTGAAGCAACGAGCTAAGAAGACGCTCCTCACTGCCTTTGAACAACGAATGAGTGAGGAGTTGACCCATCCTGTCTTTGGCTATCGAGTCTCCTATCGAAGGGCCCTCACACTGCAAGCGCGGCTTCTTGCTAGATATCTACTGGGAGAATTGGACAGCTATCCCGGACTTGAAACTCGATGAGACTGCAACACGGGGCCAAACGAGACTTCTTGGTAACCTACGACATCTGCCATCCCACGAGACTGCGAAGAGTCCACAAGTTGATGAAAGGGCACGGACAAGCCATACAATATTCCGTCTTCCGTTGCTTCCTCACGCCCGCTCGGAAAATGAAATTGATGGCGAGACTACTCGACGAGATCAACAGCCACGAAGATCAAGTCATCTTATTCGAACTCGGCTCAGCCAACACAGCAGTCACCAGGCCTATAGAGGTCATCGGAGTGCCCATGACCGAACCAGACTGTGGACCCAAAGTTTTCTAGATGCCGCTCTTTGACAACTGCATAAACACGAGCGCTCAGGTGCTGCCTCAAAACCTGGAGGCGCTCGCAAAGCTTGTCATAGCTAGCAAAGCTTTCGAAAATCAGCAAACCTCACAGGTCACAACAGGCATAACAGCCAATCTCTACGGAGGCGCTCGCAAACGCCTCCGCGACCCCTTGTAATTGCAAGGCTGGCGGGGTGCGCCCTTACCAGCGACTACGGTCGCTGGCTCCATTGAAGCATGGCAAACAAACACTCATGGGCCGCCTGAATAAGTTCTTACCAGCGACTACGGTCGCTGGCTCCATTGAAGCACGGCAAAAGATGGACTAGAGGTCTTAAAGGAGGCTCTTACCAGCGACTACGGTCGCTGGCTCCATTGAAGCAAACTTGCCGACCTCCACGGCGTCGAGCCGTCCGAGCTTACCAGCGACTACGGTCGCTGGCTCCATTGAAGCAAGTTTGACGTAGGGGCTTCCGTCCGATCCAGGATCGTCTTACCAGCGACTACGGTCGCTGGCTCCATTGAAGCGTGTTAGTTCCAACTCGAAGAACCGGGGCGTTGTTCACCTTACCAGCGACTACGGTCGCTGGCTCCATTGAAGCTTGTCCTTGGGCTCCGACAAGGTTGAGCCGCCTCCGCTTACCAGCGACTACGGTCGCTGGCTCCATTGAAGCACGCTTTGCCCATGGAGTTTGGGCGCAAGCCTGGCAACTTACCAGCGACT
This sequence comes from uncultured Burkholderiales bacterium, assembly GCA_964630575.1. Taxonomy (GTDB): domain Bacteria; phylum Vulcanimicrobiota; class Xenobia; order Xenobiales; family JADMJV01; genus JAEXNA01. Next base: position 2,588 of record CAZVVF010000830.1, read on the forward strand.
ACGGTCGCTGGCTCCATTGAAGCCCAGTCAAAAACTCTCTGACACACGACACGGCCACCGCGCTTACCAGCGACTACGGTCGCTGGCTCCATTGAAGCCACCGCCGGCTAACCCGACTGCCAACGGTGGCCCTGGACTTACCAGCGACTACGGTCGCTGGCTCCATTGAAGCCGACGGTACCTAGCTTGATGGCGACCTCTTGAAGACTCTTACCAGCGACTACGGTCGCTGGCTCCATT
>CAZVVF010000831.1:0-2823 GCA_964630575.1 uncultured Burkholderiales bacterium
CGCTCGAGCTCCTCGGTCAGTGAGCCCGAGCGCAGGAGATCGGCGATTTTATTGGCCTCGATCTGATAGGTGCAGAGGAGAGTTATGAGGTCCAACAGTTCCGTGCGACCCTCGCGGGCGACCACGATGACCACGTCTGGACCCACCTGGAAGGTGGGGCGCCGGCGCGCCCCGGCGCTCAGTTGAACCACGCCCGCCATCTGGGGAAGCTTGTCGGGGACGTCGGCTTGAATCAAGATCTCCTGGACCTGGTGGATGCTCGACGGTAGCCGGTCGGCGGCGTACATCAAGGCCTCCACGTCGACCACATCATCAACATCGCAATAGCGATGAAGGGATGGTCTCATATCCCGATAGGCGTCGAGAAGAAGGCTGATCTCCAACCTTGAGCAGATCGCCCCGTGGCGAACTAAGATCTCGAATTTCTCAATGGCCTCGTCCATTCTAGCCGACTTCCTTTCCGGGCTTTGGGAGCTTTGCCGTTTGTGGAAACGGGCGCACCACTAGGCGCTCTGGGCTATTAGGCGAAGAGCGCTTCGGGGTCCTCGTCGGCGTTGGCGATGGTCAGCCGCTGGGGGCTCGTCATGACTTTGGCCAGGCTGTGATTGAGCGCGAGTTCGTATTGATAGAAGAACTTCATGCAGTGAATCTTGGCTCTCAGAAAATCGCTGTCGGCCCCTTGTTGCTGGGCCTTGACCGCCATCTTCATCCAGAGCCATCCGATCACGATGTTGGAGAAGAACTCCATGTAGACTGTGGCGTCGGAAAGGAACATTTCCGCTTCTCCCTTGAGGGCGAGAGGAATGAGGTGACCGAGGACTTTCTTGTTCAAGCCCAGTTGAGCCTCGAGTTGGGTGACCTGTTCGGCAAAGGAGTCAAACTCGGCCGCTTCGCTCAGGGTCTTACGAATCTCCCTTTCCAGCAGCTCTAGGGCTCGGCCGTTCTCGTCGGTGATCTTGCGGCCCAAAAGGTCGAGGGACTGGATGCCGGTGGTTCCTTCGTAGATGGACATGATGCGGATGTCCCTGTAGTAGAGCTGCAGGATGTACTCATCGCAGAATCCGGCACCACCGAGCACCTGAAGGCCAATATCCACGGACCTCTTTCCCGCTTCGGCAGGATAGGTCTTGACCACTGGGGTCAAGAGCTCTAGGAGCAGCCAGTATTCGTGGGACTCCTCTTTTTCGGTAGAGAGCCTTTTGTCGAAGTAGATGGAGGCTTGGAGAAAGAGGGCGAGGGAGGCCTCAGAAATACACTTTTGGGTGAGAAGCATGCGCCGCACGTCGGGGTGATTGATGATGAGCGTCTGTTCCTGGGTAACATCTTTTTTGCCACCCTTCATCAGGCGACGGCCTTGTGGACGCTCTTTGGCAAAGCGAAGGGATGCTTCGTAGGCCGCGGCACTGATGGCCGCAGCGGTACGGCCGACGGCTATTCTGGCACCGTTCATCATCTGAAACATATGAGCCAGGCCACGGTGAAGAGTGCCTACCAGGTAGCCGTGGCAATCGTTGTTCTCCCCAAAAATGATGTGGGTTGTGCAATACCCGCGCTGACCCATCTTTTGAAAATCCCCGGCACAGGTGACGTCGTTTGGGGTGCCATCGAGCCGGAATTTGGGAACCACCAAAAGGGAGATGCCTTTCGTGCCGGGACCCCCGCCCGGAACCCGAGCCAGAACGAGGTGGATAATATTCTCGGCGTACTTGTGTTCCCCGCCGGAGATCCAGATCTTTTGGCCTCGGACTCTGTATGTTCCATCCTCTTGGGGTAGAGCTTCCGTCACCACGTCGGAGAGCGAGCTGCCGGCTTGGGGTTCGGTGAGGCACATGGTGCCGGCCCAGCGACCTTCCAGCATGGCTGGTAGGTAATCTTCCTTGAGCTTCTCGCTGCCAAAGCCGGCGATAAGTTCCGCCGTACCTGTGGTGAGACCGTAATAGCCTGAAACGTGGTTGTTGGCCGAGTCGATGATGAAATTCAGCGCTTGGAAGAGGGTGAAGGGGAGTTGGAGTCCGCCTTCCTCGAAGTCGAGTGGAGCCCCGATCAGTCCCATTTCTCCCACCGTCTTCATGGTCTTACCTACAGCTGGATGAACGATGACTGTGCCGTCCTCAAAGCGGGCAGGCTCCGCGTCCATTTCGCGTAGAACCGGATAGAGTTCGTCGTCAGAGAACTTTTTGACCGATTCGATGATCTGCTTGAATGTGACCATGTCGTGTTCGCTGTAACGGCTGAAGCCGGTGAGAGAACCGAGATCGAAAACGTCGAAGAGTTGCCAGTGCAGGTTTTCCATGTGCAGGTATTTCATTTCACGGCCTTCGGTGTTTTGCGGTCAGCTTCCCACTCAGGCCAGGAGAATCATCGAGCGCTCGCGGCGAAGGGGACTCTCTGGGGTAGGGCTCTGCAACAACTTGTTTACAAGCGTTTGTTAAACTCGAGGAGTGAGGGGTATGTATGTCTGAGCCGATCAAAGAATCCAAAGAGAAGAAGAGTTCCCGTCAGAGGGCCATGGAAGCCTGGGCGGCGTCGATCGCTGCGCGAGCGAAACAACCAGGTCCCCCTCCCGGACCCGAACAAGATACCAGCGGGGCTGCTTACTCTCGGCCGAGCACCTCTCAAAGGCCACACAAAATCAAGACGGTCACCCAGGTTCAGACGACCCATCAGACTCAGAAGCAAGACCAGGTTGACCTGGCCCGCGATTCTGAAAAGTCTCCATCAGAGTTGACCATGAAGGCGGCCCGTGAACTGGTCTCGGGTAGAAGTGCTCCCCAGGCCAAAGCCCCCGCTCCGCCTCCTTTGCAAAGGGCCTCTCAAGCCCCC
>CAZVVF010000832.1:0-2819 GCA_964630575.1 uncultured Burkholderiales bacterium
GGGAGCAAACCGAGCGACTTCAGCAGCAAGTGTCGGATCTGGCTACAGAGTTGGTCGCGGTAAAGAGTCGCAACAAGGACCTTGAAGCGCAAGCTGCCAGCCTTGAGGCGAAGCCCTCACCTGAGCTGGAGATCGAGCTGGTCAATCTGAGGCTCAAACTCGATCAAGCCGAGGGGGACTGCACTCTCACCGTTGAGCGCGCCGAGCAACTCGAGAGCGAGCTTCGCGAAGCTCGGGAGTCTGCGGCGAGGGAAGCCGAGCTTGCCGCTCAAGCGGTCCGCTTGGAACTCCAGGGCGAGCTGTCCATGGCTCGGGAGGAACTCGCCGAGGTCAGCGAGCGCCTCGAAGCGGCTGAGAGAGCGGCAACGGAGGCGGCCGAGGCTCAGAGTCTGAGCCAAGCTGAACTCTATGAAGCCCAATCGGAAATAAGCCGGTTGAAGGAGGCGCTCGAAGCCACAGGCGAGGCAGACGAGCGCGCCTCCTTGCTGAGTCTCGAAATTGAGGCCAAGGATGAGGCCCTGGCCCAGAAGGACGCTGAACTCAAGGAACTCCGCGAGCAGTTGACGCTGGCCGCTGAAGAGTCAGAGGAGCTCGCCGAGCAGCTGCGCCTCGACCACGAGCAGTTCCAAGAAGAACAGGATGAATTGAAAAGTCTGATCGAGCAACTTCGCACCGATCTCGAGGCTGCCGAGGAGGAGCGAGACTCCATTCTTCACGAGCTCGAAGAGGCCGCACGCGCCACCGAAGAGCGCTCGGTTGAAGCTCAAGAACTCCAGGTGAAGGTCACGACCTTGGAGACGGCTACCTTCGAGATTGAGGAACTCAAGAAAGAAAAGCGCCGCCTTGAAACCCTTTTGGAAGATGCTGAGGAGCTCGCTCAAAAAGGGGAGAAGGCCGAGAAGCTCGAGCGCAAGCTTGAGGGGGCGCTGCGCCGTGCTGAAGAGGCCGAAGAGCGACTCATCGAAGAGCGTCGCTTGCTCAACGAACTCAAGGAGCGCGCGGAAAAGTTGAACGAGAGCAGAGAGGTTCTCTCCGGGCTCAGTTCAGAGGTCAGCGATCCCGAGACAGAGCGGCTCGCCTTTCAAGACGAATTGACCGGGCTGCCCAACCGTCACATCATTCATCGCTACCTGGGTTTTATGTTGAAGCAATCCTCGCGCTATGGTCGCCTAACGGCTATGTTCCGCGTGGATTGTGACAACTTCAAGACCATAAGTGATACCTTTGGAGTTGAGGTCGGGGACCAATTGATTCGAGCCATCGGTGAGCGACTCAGTTCGGTCGTGCGAGGCTCCGATGTGTTGGGCCGGCACGGCGAAGATGAGTTCATAATGCTCCTCTCGGATATGGCGGACCAGGATGAAGCAGCGGTTATCACAGCCGCGGTGCTCAAACGGCTCTACCAGCGCATGCGGGAGCCGTTCCAGGTGGCCGGTCAGACCTTGACAATGGGGGTTTCGGTAGGGGTCTCGATCTATCCGTTGGATGCCCGAAACGGTGAGCAGATGTTCGAGCACGCCAGTGTCGCCCTGAAGAGGGCCAAGGAGACCGGTCGCGGCCATGCTCAATACTTCACGCCCGACTTGCAGACCGCCCACGTGGCTCGGATCGATCTCGACCAAGAACTCAAAATCGGACTCGAAAAACAGCAGTTTGAGGTCGCCTACCAACCGATTTTTGACCTCCACAATGGTCAGATAGTAGGCGTCGAGTCGCTCGTGCGCTGGCGCCACCCCGTTCACGGTCTTCTCACTCCCGATGATTTTCTTCAGGTAGCGGAAGACTCGGGAATTATCGTCCTAATAGGAAATTGGGCCCTGCGACAGGCCCTGGAAGATGCAGCCCACTGGCACAAGAGCGGCTCCAGCGTGTTCGTCTCGGTCAACCTTTCTCGACGCCAACTCCTGCAAGCCGATCTTTTGCCCACGGTCCAGGCCGTCTTGAGCGAATTGCGCTGCCCTCCCGAGCGCTTGTTGCTAGAGGTCCCGGAATCCCTCACGGGAGAAGATTTCCCCAAGGTGAGAGAGACCTTGCACAATTTGCAGCGCATTGGTGTCCGGCTCGCCGTGGACAACTTCGGCAGCGCCTCGTCTTCGCTCCAGGACCTTCGAAGAGGTCCCTTCCAGGTGATCAAAGTGGACCGGAAATTTGTTCGTGGAGTACCCAGGAACGAGGAGAACGTGGGCATCGTTCTCTCGGCCTTAACCGTGGCCCATCACCTGGGCCGAGTGGCCATCGCCGTGGGTGTGGAGACGGAGCAAGAGAAGGCCTGGCTAGCTCAAACGGGTGGGCGTTTCGCACAGGGGAATTTCCTCTCAGAGCCTTTGCCTGCGGCCCGGATAGCCGAAATTAGTAAACGTTAAACCGCGCTATACGGCCTTGGCTTTGGCAGGTCGTTGAGCGCAGATTGGTGTATTTTTTTCTATGAGTTTTGAAAGAGTTTTTGTATTAGTTCTAGATGGTTGCGGGGCGGGTTGCGCTCCCGACGCGGCGAATTTCGGCGACGATATGGAGCATCCGGGGGATACCCTCGTTCACGTCGCCTCCGCTTGCGGCGGCCTTTCTATTCCGACCCTGCGAGAGTTGGGACTGGGGAATCTCCTCTCCCTGAAAGGTGGCGACCCGGTCAGTGATTCCAAAGGCGTGGTGGCTCGTTTGGCCGAGGCCAGCCAGGGCGGCAAGGATACCGTCACTGGGCACTGGGAGATGATGGGAATCGTTGTTGAGAACCGTTTCCCAACCTACCCGGACGGCTTTCCGGATGAGGTCATTCAAACTTTTGAGCGCGTGACCGGCCGCGGTGTGCTAGGGAACAGAGC
>CAZVVF010000833.1:0-2814 GCA_964630575.1 uncultured Burkholderiales bacterium
CCTAGAGGGCATGAATCTGTTGTGCGAAGATTTCAGCTACCGGGTTACGGCGTTGGCCGGAGGAAGTCACTCCAAGCGCTCCCGACACTATCTCGGAGTCAGTCTCGACGTGGACACCATCGATGGACGGCGGGTTGACAAGAACCATCCGCGCTTCAAAGAGTTCATGGCCAAAGCTCGCGCGATGGGAGCTACTGAAGTCCTAGGACCGGGAGCTCGAGGCCACGACCATCACCTTCATATCGCTTGGCCCCGCGACGCGCGAGCCTAGCACAAATTGACCCGTTGGAAGGAGACTGGCTGGCGCCAGGCAAATTCCAGAGGGTGGTGCGATCGAGTGGAAAGATGCTGGTGGTCAGCCTCCTTTTGGGGCTACTTTTACACCCTTTTTCTCATCTTATCGATGACCATTGCACGAGTGCGAGTTCGCCCACGACGGTCGTCGAGTGTTCGCTTTGCTTCTCGGCAGCACCCTCGACACTTCAGGTCAGCTTAGCACCGCTCAGGGTCGTTAAAGTCGACTTTGCTCGGCAAGCCCACTCATCGCCCAGCAGCCTCGTTGCCCCGACCCCTAAGGGTCGTGCCCCCCCGGCCCTTTTCTGCGGCTAAATCTCATCTGAAGCAGATTCCGGCAAGGCCGTGGCTGATAGGAACCTTCCCGCTCTTGGGATTGAGGTTCTCGCTCTCGTCATCAGTCCTCTGACCGTTTGCACTCTCGAGTGATTCAGGGTAGAAACAGTGATCTCTGAAGTCGGTTCCATCGCTTGGGTTCGGGTTGCGTCATCGCTCTGAATCCGGGGCAGCCCAGCGGAGCTTATGCGGGCTAGGATTCAGGGTACGCCAGCGATATCAGTAGGCTGCAGAGCTTCGCTGCCCTTGGGCCTCTGTTCGCTCTCAAGGCCAAATTTCAAAACTACCGGGGAACATTCTAAGGAGAAAAGCATGCTAGAAATTGTAAGTGAAGGCGGCGTCTTCATGTGGCCGCTTCTGTTGGGCTCGGCACTCGCGCTGGGGCTTGGAGCGGAGCGGGCCTTCTATTTTTGGGGACTCGGCTCTGCCAAAAAGTCGTTTCGCGATCAACTCGCTCAGGCTTTGGAAAAAGGCGACCTCGATAGGGCCGCCAGCTTGACCAAGGGAGCGGGCCCCGCCCAGGCAACGGCTGCGGCCGCAGTGGAGTACTGGGGCCAGGATATGGCCGTCGTTGAGGCGGCCATGAGTGCTCAGGCTCAAGAGTATGAGCCTGCCCTAAACCGATATCTCGGGGTTTTGGAGACCATTGTGACCGCCGCTCCTTTGATCGGTCTTTTGGGTACCATCACCGGAATGATGAGCGTTTTCCGAACGGTGGCGCTCAAGCTCTCCAACGACCCCCACGCCAACACCACCGGTGTTACCGCGGGTATCGGTGAGGCTCTGGTGGCGACAGCCACAGGGATTCTGGTGGCTGTGTTGGCGCTCTTGCTGCACAACCTGTTTCAAGGCCTAGCAGAAAGTCGGATGTCGGAGATGGAGCAGGTCGCCGAAACGGTTCGCTTCGTTCACGCCAAGAAGACCGCGAAGGCAAATTAAATGGGGCGTTCGTTATTTTCAAAGAAGCGGGTCAAGCGAAAGCCTCGGCTGGAGATCATTCCTATGGTCGATGTCATGTTTCTGCTGCTCGTGTTCTATATTCTCTCCACCATCGCCATGACCGTGGAGAGAGGCATCCCGGTATCCCTCCCACAAGCCGCCAGCGGTGAGTCCACGCGAGTGGAAGAAGTCACTATCAGTCTCAACGACAAAGGAGAGGTGTTTCTCAATCATGAGGGGGTCAAACTCGACGACTTGGGCTCCTCGCTCGAGGCGCTGGCAGAGACCCTGCCAGGTGGGATGAAGCATCTCCAGGATGGCTATGTTGTCCTGAATATCGACATGGATGCCGCTCATCGCAAGGTGGTCGGTGTGATGGACCAGTTGAGAGGGGTTGGTGTCACCAACTTCTCGATAGCCACGGATAGTGATTCGTGAAGCGACTTTGGCTCTGTTTAGCGGCCTCCTTGGTTATTCACGCCCTCTTTTTTCCAAGTTTCCTGTCAGCTTTGATGGACTCGGCTGCTGTTGACGAGCCAGCCAAGACGACGCCGCGCGTCAACATTCGATTGATCGCCAAGCCCAAACCCAAGCCACCCGTGGCCAAGCCCAAACCCAAGCCACCCGTGGTCAAGCCCAAGCCCAAGCCACCCGTGGCCAAGCCTAAGCCCGTGGCTCCCGCCTATCCCCAATCTAAGCCCAGGCCCAAGCCGCCGGTGGCTCCAAAGTATCCTCAGTCCAAGCCCAAGCCCGTGGCCCAGAACACCCCGAAGCGATCGGCTGCCAAAGGCAAACCTGATCAGCGACCCGTGGCACCTCCCAAGGGGCGCTTGGTCAGTACGACTTCCAAGACGAACTCTCAGGCCCGCACTGTCACCAAGCCGGCCTCCTCGGATGGAAGAGCGGCTCGTCCAGGTGAGGTTCCTGGCTACGACCAGCAAGGTTCTCCTTCGGCACCGGAAGGGCAGACGGGAGCGGCCGACGGTACGGGTGTTCCCGGTTCTGGGGGAGACTCTCCCGCTCCGCCCGAGCCCGCTCCGCCGGCGCCTGTAGAAGCGCCGGCTCCACCTCCTCCGCCGGCCAAAGAGCCGGAGCCTCCCAAAGAGAGGAAGAAGGTCCCAACGAGTGCCCCACAGGCGCGCAAGGCCACTATTGAAGTGCCCCACATTCGACTGCCCGCCTCACTGCGCAAGAAGACCTTCAAAGGCTCTCTCCAACTCAGGGCGGTGGTAGACCCTAGCGGTT
>CAZVVF010000834.1:0-2812 GCA_964630575.1 uncultured Burkholderiales bacterium
CTGAGGGCTTCTGAGAGGGGGTGGTTCTTGGGGGTGTAGATATCGGGAACGATGTCCTGAGTGGAACGTTCCAGAGGGGCGACGGTGCTCCTGAGAGTGGGCAGGTCCGTGGTCGGTCGAGTTCGCTCGCTCTGTACTGGGATGCTGGGGCGTTCCGGGTCGGGACGCCTCGTCTCAACGCTTGGAACGCGAGCCGGCGCGTTGGAGTCCTGCCAGGACACGGCGCGCATTTCCAAGGAGTCCAAGTAACGGCATCGATATCTCACGAGCTGCTCTTCGGTGACGCGGTACTCCCAGCGTGCCCCTTTTTGTACTCGTGAGGCTTCCAGGTGTCCCGACTTGACGGCTCGCCACAGTCGTTTTTTGGAAATGTCTAGAAATTTCGAAGCTTGTTGAAGAGTCATGCCGGTGCGGTTCGCTCGCCTCGGGACGTCTCGCTCCAGGATAGGGAAAATATTTCAAGATTGATTGCGACCGAAATCCTGGGCTTGAAGGTCTGCGGGCGTAGAGTTCGTAATTTCTAGCCTCGAGCACTCAACGGAAACGAGGTTGACACTGATGAATCGACTTATAACTCTCCTCCTTATTTTATGCCTTTGCACCATCTCCATGGCGCAAGAGAGCGGCGATGACAAGGACAAAAATAAGGAAGCCAAGGAGGAGGTCAAGCTCAAGCCAGATCTTTGGGTGACCGAAATCATCGCCCCCAACGGTCTCGTACAGGGGGCCACGAATCAGGTCAAGGTGATTGTTGAAAACCGCAGCAAGGACACCAAGATCGAAGGCAAAGTCAAGCTTGAGTTGGTTGTGATTCAGAACGAATCCAGCGACAGAATGAGCTATTTTTCCGAAGTTGATGGAATGGGATTTCGTCAGAAGCGAGAGACCGTCTTCTCCAATGTGGATGTCAAGAACGGGGAATTCGTGCGTTTTCTCGCCATCCTCGACCCTGACAAGGTGGTGGACGAAGAGAACGAAGAGAACAATCGAAAGCTCTACAAGGTTTGGGTCAAGAAGCCTGAGTCCGAGGCTAAGCCCGATGCCGATGCCGATGCCGAGCCTGAAGCCGACGCCGAAGGGAAGCCCGCCTCTGACGTCGAGTCCGCACCCGATTCTGAAGTCGAGCCAAAGCCGAACGACCAATAGCGGCCGTGCCTTCTGAGCCTATCGGAGCTCGCTCACCCCGCTTTTTTCGCTCGATTCTACAGAGACAGTATAGGCCTCGCTCGTTTCGAGCGAAAGCTCCTCTCCTGACTGGTGAATCTGAGCCTGCTGATCTTGACACCACGAGGTTTAGAATGAGAGATTGAAGCGTTATGTCATTGAAGGCTGTACGGGGGACACTCCTCGATTGTGTATCCGACCCATGGACTGTCCCAGACGAGAAGTTGGCCTTGCGCTATGTTCCTGACGGCGTTCTTCTCTTTGAGGATGGAAAGTTGCTTCAGGCGGGCGAGGCTGACCCCATCCTGGCTGCGAACCCTTCGGTTCGAGTGGAGGATTTTTCGGGTCATCTGATCGTGCCGGGTTTTGTGGATGTTCACCTGCACTATGCCCAGACGAGGATCATTGGCTCCTTCGGCCGCCAACTTCTAGATTGGTTGCAGACTTACACCTTCCCGGAGGAACTCAAGTTCACTGACAAGGGCTACGCCGACGAGGTTGCAGCGCTGTTCTTTCAGGAGATGTTTCGCTGTGGTACCACCACGGTTCAGTCTTTCGCCACCACTCATCCCAACTCGGTTATCGCTTTTTTTGAAGAAGCCCAGCGACACCGCGCCCAAGTCCTCTGCGGACTCACGGGGATCGACCGCGAAGGGGCCGCGCCAGAGGCTTATCGCGATACTCCGATTGGATTCTACGAAGGCTCTAAGGAGTTGCTCGAGCGCTTTCACCGGAACGGGCGTTGCCTCTATTCGATTGCGCCACGCTTCGCTTTCGGTAGCACACCGGAACAACTCGAGATGGCCGGCCGATTGGCCGCTGAGCATCCCGACTGCTGGATCCAGACCCATCTGTCGGAGAACCCAGCCGAGGTCGCCTCGGTTCTCGAGCTCTTCCCGGACTGTTCGGACTATACCGCGGTCTACGAAAAGTATGGTCTGGTGCGCAAGCGTTTTGTGGCAGGTCACGGTATCTATCTCTGCGAGGATGAGTTCCGTCGTCTCGGCCAAGCCGGGGCCAGCATCGCGTTTTGTCCCGCCTCCAATCTTTTTCTGGGGAGTGGTTGTTTTCAGTGGGACCGTGCCAACGCGCACGGTGTACGCTGGGGACTAGGTTGCGATAGCGGCGGTGGAAACACGATGTCGCTGTTGAAAACCTTGGAGGACGCGTACAAGGTGGGCATGCTTCAGGTGGTCACAAGCGAGCGCGAGAAATGTGAAGAGTCTCTCCGGATGTCGGCGGCTAAAGCCCTCTTTGCGGCAACCTATGGCTCGGCTCGATGTCTCGACCTCCACGATGAGATAGGCAATTTTGAGGTGGGCAAGGCGGCGGACTTTGTGGTTCTGGATACGGGCGCTTCGCCGGTTCTCGATTTCCGTCGCGGAACGGACCGACCTCGAACCTCTCTGGAGGCGGCCTGTCATCAGTTTTTTGGAATGATGATGGTGTGGGTGCCAGAGGTTGTGAAGTCGACCTATATTGCCGGTCACCGCGTTTTCTCTCGCTAGAGTAGGCCTCGTGGTAAGCGAGTTGTCCGTGGGGGACCAAGTCTTGGACGGTGGGCTTCAGCGAGGGTAGGGAGTGTCCCTAGAGCTTTCTCGTTCTCGAAACATACAGGCACCGGAGTCCAGGCAACTCTGACAGAGTT
>CAZVVF010000835.1:0-2807 GCA_964630575.1 uncultured Burkholderiales bacterium
CGAGTGAACAGAAACCAAAAAAAACCTATCCACAAACAGAGTGGCAAGATCGCTTTGGCTTCAAACATGAGTCTCAGTTTACCTCAGAGAAGAGCGATCGCCAAACCTGCTAGACGGCAGCACGATGATTTCTCTTGCTGGGCTTCGAAGGTCCCTTGAGATGATCGATTTTCGTACCGGCGCTGAAATTGTATCGAGTGCACTCGGCTTGACCAGCACCTATCTTTTGACCAAAGGCGATGGTAGAGGCTGGGCGGTAGGTGCGCTGATGGCCGTGCTCTGCGCCTATGTCTTCTTCAAGGTCAAACTGTATGGGTCGTTCGCCATCCAACTTCTTTTTTTGGGTATCCAATTGACCGGGTTGTGGCGCTGGAAACGCGGCGTCAACGAAGACCTCCGGGCGAGCAGTCGCCGAATGGAGTGGAGCCAGGTCCTCACCTTGCTGGTGGTCTGGTCGGTCACAGCGGCTGTGTCAGGATACCTCTACCAAAGTTTCGGTGGACGGCTCCCGTACTTGGATGGATTTGCCACCACAGGCAACATCCTAGCCCAACTCGCTCTGATGGCAGGGTTTCCTGAGTGCTGGGTCATCTATATGATCACCAACGCTGGCTACATCGCCTCGACCTACCGCTCTGAACTCTACGTCTACACGGCCCTGTACAGCGTCTATATGTTAGTCGCCTACAGTGGGTGGCGGCGCTGGAACAGCAAGAGTTCTAAACCCGTGTAGCCTTTGCTTGAGGCGGCAGAGGATTGTTGTGGCGAATGTCTTCCGGCTCTCTGTCGATGGGCAACTCCGTGTAGTAAGTCCCGAGCAGCCAATCGCCCAGAGGAAAAACCACGTTGTAGTTAACGGTTGCCTTGTTGTGGTGAAGGCGGTGATGCTCAGAAAGGTAACGAAACCAGCGCGACTTGTGGAAGATAAAATCTTCTGGATAGTGCATGTACCAATGGAGAACTTCATAGCCGATCACATAGGCTCCCGTTCCCGCAGCCACTCCTAAGCCTGAAGGCAAGCCAAACAGGTAATAGGCCGCCAAAAAGAGCGGGGTGTGAAGAATCCAAAGCGCCGGCATAAAGGACGTCTCAAACAGATGATACTCCTTGAGCTCGTCGCACTTGGCATAGTATTTTCCCGGGGCCATACGCTCGGCGTGATGCTCCACAGCGTGACGCAGATGAGGCGTCTTCATGTATTTGATCGAGTGCATCAGTTCTTTGTGGACGAACCATTCGATGATGCTACCCAAGCAGAATGCGAAAGAAAATGAAAGTAAAAATATCAGTGTACTCAATGACCTTGACCTACCTCTAGGCGCCTATTCTGTTCCATGTAACGATTGCAGTCAACCGACTTTCGACCGACTCTTCATTCAGATTTAAGCTTGAGAAGAGCGAGGATCTTGTCGAAGCAGAAGGTCAGGCCAGCCTCCGGACACCACTCATCCGGCTGATGAGCCTGACTCGGTTCCCCCGGCCCAAAATTCACCGCTGGAAAGCCCAACTCTGTCAACTGAGCAACATCGGTCCAAGCCTGCTTGGGCATCACCTCTAGGGATTCCGCTTCTATCCAAGAGGCGAACACAGGATCATCGTGACACACCAGACCAGCCAAGGCCAGGTCCTTGAGGACCACCTCGGCCTTACTACCCGCCTGGTCCCGAACCTCGGCGATCAAGGTCTCCGGGTCCGTTCCCGGTGCGAAGCGCACGTTCAAATTGATCGTCACTTCACCAGGAACAGCGTTGCTCAGAGTGTGGGTCGTCAGGATCGTCGGAGTGATCACTTGCCGAAAGGTTTGTCCGTGAACCACGATCTCATCCGGTTCACGCCCCGAGAGATACTGCAGAAAAGGGGCTGCCAAGTAGAGCGCGTTCTCTCCCTGCCAGGGACGCGCCGCGTGAGCGCGCTTGCCGCGAAAGGTAACGTCGAGATGAAAGGAACCCACGCACCCAACCTGGACTTCGCCGCTGGTCGGCTCCAGAACGATGGTCGGCACCTTGGCCACGTCCACGCTCTTGAGCAGAGGCTTGAGACCGTTCTCCACAACGGGCCCCTCTTCGCGATCATAGAAGATGTAGCCCACCGGTTCTTCCGGGTACTCCTCCAGAACCTCTAACATCACGGCCAGTCCTGCCTTCATGTCACTGGTGCCGCACCCGTACACCCTCCCCTGTTCCCGTCGGCGCGTTTGCTCAGCAGACGGCGGCACAGTGTCCAAGTGTCCGGCCAACAAGAGACGAGGCTGGCCTACCTTGGGAAGCACGACCAAGCCATCCCGCCAACGGTGAACGCGGTGATGCAAGGAGCGAGAAACACGCTGCTCGAGGGTGTCTGCCAGGGCCTTCTCTTCCCTCGTCACGCTGGCTTGGTCCACGAACCACTCCAGCTTCTTTACCAGAGCTTCCAATCGATCAGACACTGAGGGCAAACTCCCTCAGCACGGAATTGAGCGACGTTTTCCTATCGGTCGATTCCTTGCGGTAGCCGATGAGAAGCGCGCACGGGGTACCGAAGGTCCCCGCTGGGAACTCCTTGGGCATCGTTCCCGGTATGACCACAGCTCGCGGCGGGATCTTGCCCTTGCTGATGACAGGCTCAGAACCCGTTACGTCAACAATGGGAGTGCTAGCCGTAAGAACCACGTTGGCACCTAAGACCGCCTCGCTCCCAACCTGACAACCCTCGACCACGATACAGCGTGAGCCTATGAAAGCTCCGTCCTCGATGATCACCGGATTGGCGGACGGCGGCTCCAAGACACCACCAATTCCCACCCCGCCCGACAGGTGAACACCCTCACC
>CAZVVF010000836.1:0-2806 GCA_964630575.1 uncultured Burkholderiales bacterium
TACGCGAACAGAAACACCAAGAGCAGCAAACTCCCCATCACAAAGCCCGCGAAAGTTGGACTCTTGATGTGCGTGGATTCCAAACAGCGAGTGGGCCCCAACTGCCCAAAAACCTACCGCGAACTCGTGCCTCGCTACGGTGTTCCTCGAACCTTTTGCACGGTTCACGGTCCGCCAGCCTACCTCCCCGCGACCACGACAAAGAGCGACGAAAAAGACAAGCCGGATAAATCTCCCACCGACAAAGCCGCCGAAGCGGCAGCCGGTACGGAGTCTCCAGCCGGTGGAGAATACGAAGCACCCGTGCCGACTCAAGTGGAGATTCCCACTGAGATCCCTATGGACAACCCCGTCGAGAATCGACCGGTGGTCGACCTGCCGCCGCCGCCGAGCGACCCGGTGGAAGCTCATCCCGTGGAACTGCCTCCTGCGCCGATGCCAGTGGAGCTACCGCCCCCGCCGCCACCGGCTCCCGTGGTCATTCCGGTGGAGGCCCCGCCCAGCGGAGACTCCATCCCGAGCGAAGAGTAGAGGGCCTACCGAGAGACTCGGTTCGAGTTTTTCAAGGACAAAACCTTAGAAAAAGCGCACGCCCCGGGGAGGGGTTCTGGTCGCTAGATGCTCTTTCAGGGACTGAACCTCAGAGGTGAGCGTCTCGAGTTTTCTCTCCAGGCGGGAACTGTCGAACGCCGCAGCCTTGGGATGCGTTCCGAGATCGGGACGCTTCAAGTGAGTTCGAAGCGCTTCCGCGATAATGTGACTGATCGGCTGACCTGTGTCAGTTGCCGCTTGGTAGAGTTCATCCTTGAGGTCCTCAGGGATTGAAGCCGAGATACGTGCCATCTTTATTCTCATTCCTTCCGTAGACAAGACTCGAGAGTTGACTCTCAACCTTCGATCTCAGAAGATGAGGTCCCCCCAATGAGTTCGAGAAAGCGCCGCTCCCCCTCCGGGGAGCAAGCCAAGGCAGAATCCAGGATAAAGCGTGACTCCTCTGCCACACCCAACACCTGGGCTAGAAGATCGAGAAACTCTTGCTCCAAGACCGACTTGCGACCATCGGCCCAGGCCACAGCACAGCACTCGCGAAACAACAGAAGTCCCTTATCAGGCGATCCCACCCGAGCCACCAGGTCCCTCAACTCAAGAGTCTCGTCGTCCGCCATCTGCATCGCGGCTCCCAACTCCTGATCGGTCGCCCGCATCCACTCCGCTACCGCTCCAAGATGGTCGCGCTCTGAGGTGCAGACCTCATCGGCGCGAGCCAAACGCAAGAGCGTTGCCAAGAAACCCACTCGACTAGCAAGGTCCTTGGAATCAGCCATTGACCTCCTCAAAGAATCCATGGCGAAACCTTCTTGCCAGAACTCGCAGGAGCCTCTCCGACCGGCAAATAATGACCGCAACCATGACGAGTGAGCACAACTTCAGCAGATGGATCCGATCAGCGGTTTTGCTGGTCAGCCTCAGCCTCTGCGCCTGCAGTTCCAATCAGCATCGCACCTTTGCTGGCTTCACCTTCGGCGGTGGCGGAAACACCTATTCGGCCGAGCCAGCAGCCCTTACTACGAGTAATGGAGTCTCTACTCTCGAAGCTGGAAAGCCAGGAGACGCGACCTATCTGCACCTCACCTGGAAGACCCCCGACGAGACCTCGGCCGTGCCTCTGGACCTTCAGTCCGCACAGGTCGTGGTTCAAGACAAGGGGGGCTCGACCGAACTCGAGAGCGGGCACATCGTCGTTCAATCCGCTGGCAGCACGATCTCTCACGGTTCCTTCGACCTCAAGACAAAGCACGACGACGGGCGAGAGTTCACGATCGTCGGCTCCTTTACAGCCACGAGCAAGGAGTAGCGACGGCGCCCTCGGCACGGGCTTCCCTTTTGGAAATAGGAATGTTCCACTGAGGATTCGAAGCCCTTGCCCATGATCACTAAGCCCCAGATGCTCGCGGCCAGTTATGCGCTGACGGCGTGTCTTTTTGCCAGCGGTTGCACAGGTGACCCCTCCCCTGATCCTACGCCGACTGCCACTGCCACCGCCACACCGAATGCCACACCGACCGTCAAAGCTTCGGAGACACCGGCTCCCAACTATTCTCCACTGGGCGGCAAGCCAGCCACCGAAGCGGAGAAAGAGTACCACAACCTTCAAGTAAAGGCCAAAGAGATGGTGCTCTCAAGGGCCTACGAAGACGCGATCCCACTCCTGGAGCAAGCTCACGAGCAGCAACCAGACGACTTCGAAAACGCCTTCTATCTCCTTCTGAGCTACGGCTCGCTGGAGTTGGTGCCCTCCAAAGGGTCAGCGGCCTACCCCTACGCCAAGCAGGTGATCGAACTCGCTCCAAACAGCAACGAGGCCGAACGCGCCAACGCCTACCTGATCGGCGCAGAGTTCGAAGTCCCGGAAGATTTTAAATACGGAGACAAGACGATCGCCGCCTTCGGAGGATTCGTCTTCGACCCTGAAACCCCGTACAAACTGACCACCGATGCGCCCCTCCATACCGAGGTCAACGCCAGGCTGAACCCGAGCGGCAAGACGGCTCTCTGGGAGGCCGAGGTCGCTCCAGAGATGTGTCCCAATACGGTCCTACTGGAGAAGGGCACCGAGGTTGCGATCCTCTCGGAGAGTCACTTCTTTCACTCGCTCACGAGTTGGAGAAAACCACTACCTCCCAAACCGGATAAGTTCGACGACACAATGTTCGAGATCGATGCCTTCTATGTAGAGGTCGTCTCCGATGGTGACAACAAAGGCAAGAAGGGCTGGCTCGTGAACCAGGTTGACCGCTACCTAGAC
>CAZVVF010000837.1:0-2803 GCA_964630575.1 uncultured Burkholderiales bacterium
ATCTCCAACGACTCGGTTGCTCTGTTGATGATGCAACTCCAGGAGACGCCGGTGAATCCCAAGGAATTGCGGAACGAAATTCCATCCGACCTTGCCGCTGTCGTCATGAGGATGATGGAGAAAGACCCTGAGAAGAGGTTCCCGAGCGTCGCGCACGTGCTACTCGCCCTCAAGGATATCGACGAGAAAGAAGACGAGACAAAGTTTCTCGCTGCCAAAGCGGTCGAGACCACTGAGCCAGAACCCGACGCCCTAGTATAAACCGCCCAATCAAAAGGGCTCCTCTCAGGCCTGCCTAACATGGACGAGCGGCGGTAGAAGCGCTGTCGGCTAACGCCGTGCATACATGTATCACAAGCCCTATCCATAAATTCTACGCTTCTCTACGTCGCACTCGAAGCAGCTAAAACACAAAAAAAGCCCCCACCGTCGGTGGGGGCTTTTTTGCTAGACTTTCTAGTCCTTGATCTCGAGGTCTGCCATAATCGGAAGATGGTCAGAAGCCGCTGAAGAGACCCAGCGCGTATCCGAATCGATAGACTGGTTAAAGCGCACTGGAGCGTGGCGTGTCACCTGAGAATCGAAGTGCTCGGGGTAGATGATGTGGTCGAACTGCTCCGGAGGAAATCGTGTATGGGTGGGGTTGGCGGGCCAAGTGTTTCGGTCGTCGGCAGCCATGTGGTCGAGACTATCAACCCACTTTTCAGAATCTGGATTCGGACCGTTCAAGATGGCCTGAACCGGAGGATCATCGGTGTTATCGTTCATATCGCCGGTGACGACGAACATCCTGTTGGGATAGTCTTTCATCTCCGCCTCAACGATACGGCGAGTTGCTTCGCCTTCGGAGAGACGACGAAGATCGGAATTCACTTGCCCTGGGTCGGCCGGGCGGCGCGACTTGAAGTGAGTCGTGTAAACGCTGAGTTCTGCCTCTGGGTCTGCATCGGTGTTGATATCGACTCGGAGAAGGTCTCTGCTAAATTTTCCGGTTCCACTTCCATCAGCCAAGGGGAACTCAGTGTCCGCGTGATTCTTGACCATTGTGAAGGGGTATTTTGAGATGATTCCGACTCGAATACCTCGCTCATCGTTGCCTTTAGTCCAGGCCACGTGGGGGTATTTCTCCGCCAAGTCGCGGCGACTCAGCAAGTCTTTCTCTAAGGTTTCTTGGGACGAAAGCTCTTGGAAAGAAACAACATCGGCGTCGAGCCTCTCTACTGATTCTGCAAGGGCGGCAAGCGATCTTTCCGACTTGGGCCGAGTTCGGCTTCCAGCGGTAATGTCTCGCTCCATAAAGAGATTCTTGACGTTGTACGATGCGACTCTGACGTTCATAAGTGGCCTTTCCTGGAGTTTTCCTAGCCCCATATTATGAAAGAAGCCGAGACGTTGTGTTCCAAACATGTTAACCACGACCCACATTCGCAAAGCCCTTGAGGTTTGAGCAGAGAAGATCCCGGCACAAGGAGCAAGGGGAGTCGGAGAGAAGATTTTCAGAACGTGATCTACTTTGACCGAGACGCCTCCTTTTTTGCCCTAGACTCTAGCTCCCTCGAGGAGTATCGCCTAGAGACGAACTCACCCCAACCGTTGGACGCTCAGACACGTCTACTTCCCGGCGGGCGAACCAAAGTCGTCACCGATGGCGATTCCTACTACGTCCTCAGCCCACAGTTCTTGACCCCTAAACCCTTTGTAAAGCCGACAGACCTCGATCTAGAAAGGCTGCAGAGCCACTTCTTTTCGGCCCAAGCTGTTGAGGCTGCCCTAGGCGTTCCAGCCGAGGCCATGGAGTCGAAGGACAGAGGCTCACTCGTCTACGGAACGACGGGTGCAGCTTCCATCTATGAAGCCCTGAGCCGTATCGCCGCTGGCCCAAAGGACCGCTTCCTGGATATCGGCTGCGGGTGCGGTCTGCCGGTTCTGGTCGCCTCCCATTTGGTCGGCCGAGCGACCGGTCTTGACATCGTCCCCTCGATGATCGATTTTGCCAAGAGATCAGCGGCCGACTTCGGACGCTCCAACGCTCACTTCCTCGCAGCCAACATAAGGGATGTCGATGTGCGAGACGTCGATATCGTGTACGTGGCCGCCACCACCCTCAGCCAGGAACTCCGAGGCGTTATCGCGACGAAGCTCGAGCAACTGCGACCGGGAGCTGTGGTCATCAGTCTGACCTACTCGTTTCCCTCCGAGCACCTCGTGTTGGTCGACAGTTTCAAGAGCCCTTTTGCCTGGTGGAGCACGAGCGCGCCAACCGAACACAGCTTTCTCATTCATGTAAGGCGGCCCCTATGAACCACGAAGACCTCATCGCAAAAATGAAAGCCCTGACCGAGGAGATAAAAGCCAGGGAGGGCACACTCACAGAGGAGGACCTCGGTGACTTTCTCGAGGGCGTTTCCGAATCGTTGACTCAGGTCTTTGCCATGGCACAAAACCAGATCGCCAAGGGGATCGAGCAGATCGAAGTGGCCCAGAACTGCCTCAAGGATCAGGACATGCACGCCGAGGCCGAAACGATCACCGGGCTTATCGACAACATGATGTCGGTCCGCAACCAGCTCGCCATCGGGCGTGAAGTCACTCAGCAAAAGGGAGACCTGGAAAGCTCCTCCACTCAGCCCAACCCTCACAAGCTGCTTACGGCAAACGTCCTGAAGACCTTGACCGATATCGAGACTGCTCTAGAGCGACGCCATACCGATTGAGGTTGGACTCGATATCAAAGGCTGTGGAGGCCCAGGTTCAACCGACCCTCCGTCGAAGACAGTAGAGTGAAGTCCAAAAATCGAAATAT
>CAZVVF010000838.1:0-2800 GCA_964630575.1 uncultured Burkholderiales bacterium
ACCAGCGCCTTTGTAGCTGAGGTCCTCAAGGCTTACGGCTATTCCACGGCAGCCTTTGGTAAGTGGCACAACACTCCCGCTCTCGACACCACCTCTAAAGGGCCGTTCGATTTCTGGCCATCGGGCTACGGTTTTCAATGTTTCTATGGTTTTTTGGCGGGCTAGGCTTCGCAATACGAGCCGAACATGGTCCGCAACACCACCATCGTTCATCCCAACGTCCCCAAAGATGGCAAGCCCTACCACTTGACCGAGGACATCGCAAACGACGCCATTGTGTGGTTGCGTGAGCACAAAGCCTTCGAACCCGACAAGCCGTTTCTGATGTACTGGGCACCTGGTGCTTCCCACGGACCACACCAGGTCGCCAAAGAGTGGGCTGACAAATACAAAGGCAAATTTGACGACGGCTGGGACAAATATCGCGAGCGCACCTTCGCTCGCCAGAAAGCCCTCGGCTGGATTCCCCAAAACGCCCAGCTGACACCGCGCCCCGAAACCTTGCCCTCGTGGGAGAGCATTCCAGAATCCCAAAAACCTTTCCAGCGTCGCCTTATGGAGCTTTTCGCCGGTTTCACGGAACACGCTGACTACAATGCCGGACGAATTATCGATGAGATCGATAAGCTCGGCTACGGCGACAACACCCTTATCTTCTACATCTGGGGCGACAACGGCTCCTCTGCCGAAGGCCAGAACGGAACCATCAGTGAGCTGCTAGCTCAAAACAGCATCCCCTCAACGGTCGAGCAACAGATCGAAGCCTTGGACGGACTAGGCGGCCTACCCGTACTCGGTACCGCCAAGACGGACAATATGTACCACGCCGGTTGGGGCTGGGCGGGAAGCACTCCCTATCGCTCCACAAAGCTTGTTGCCGCACACTTTGGCGGAACACGACAGCCCATGGCCGTATCCTGGCCTGCCAAGATCAAGCCAGATTCCAAGCCACGCTCTCAGTTTCTCCACGTGATCGATCTGACTCCAACCATCTATGACATCTTAGGGATTGAGCACCCCAAGGTGGTCAACGGATTCACCCAAGACCCGATGGACGGTGTTAGCTTTGCTTCCACCTTTAACGATGGCAATGCACCGGAGGTGCGACACACCCAGTACTTCGAGATTTTGGGGAGCAGGGGCATCTACAGGGACGGTTGGTTCGCCGGTACGTTCGGACCACGCACGCCTTGGGTCAGCGGTATGACCCCGGGCTTCTTGGATGCCGAGGGCAACCTTCTTTGGGATCCCAAGAACGACAAGTGGGAGCTCTACAATCTCAATGAGGACTGGACTCAAGCCAACGATCTGGCGGCCGAGAACCCTGAAAAGCTCGCTGAGTTGAAAGGCGTCTTCCTCGAAGAATTCGCAAAGAACAGCGGCTATCCCGTGGGCGGTGGCTTGTGGTTGATGTTCCATCCTGAAGACAAGCTCGCCACGCCATACACGGAGTGGACCTTCCCGGGTAGGATCACTCGTATGCCCGAGTTTCTGGCACCAGCGCTGGGCAATCGAGAGAACCTGGTTACGGTCGAGGCTGACATCCCTGCCAAGGCCAACGGTGTTCTCTACTCGCTGGGCGGGTTTTCAGGCGGTCTGACTTGCTACGTCCAGGATGGCATCCTCTCTTATGAGTACAACCTGTTCGAGATTCAGAGAACTCAGATCAAGGCCAAGACCAAGCTCCCTGAAGGACCGGTAAAAATCACGGTCGAGACAAAATACGCCGTTAAGAAAGCTGCCGGGCCCTTGGACGTGGTCCTGAGAGTGAACGGCCAAGAAGTAGCCAGCGGTCGGGTTCCAATCAGCGCCCCGCTGCTGTTCACCGCCAACGACTGCTTGGACATCGGCAGCGATCTGGGCTCCCCCGTGTCGCTGGACTACTTCGACAACGCTCCCTTTGATTTCAATGGCGAGATAGACCAAGTCCACGTTCAATACCTCAAAGCCAAGCCCTTGGAAGACACGAGCGTAGAGTACGATATCGATAAATAGAAGAGGGGGGAGGTTGCGGCCTTGCGCTCTCCAACCGATTGCCCCCCAACTCAGTCTCTCCAGCGAACTCGGGCTCTTAGCAAGCCGGCAAGTCCACCACAAAGCGGCTGCCGTGCCCGAGTTCGCTGGTCACTGAGACTTCTCCGCCGGCCGATTCTGCTGCCGCCTTTACCAGGGCGAGTCCGAGTCCCGCACCGCCCCCAGAACGGGCCGGATTCGGCCGATAGAAGCGTTGAAAAATATGAGGCAGATGTTCTGCTGCGATCCCCTGACCGTTGTCCTCGACGATGATGGTCAGTCCAGAATCTCGACGCAGGGCCCTCAGACGAACCTCGCCGCCCTTGGGAGTATGCTTGAGGGCATTGTCCAGGAGATTGACGACGAGGAGTTCGAGACTCTCAGGAGAGAGCCGAACCGGCGGCAGTGTGTCGGGGATCTCCGTGCTCAGGGAGACTTCATCGGAATCGGTGGAAGCCGCCACGGCGCGTAGAACAGAAACCGCATCGGCTGTCTTGGCCGAACCCGGCGACTCTTCGAGCCGAGCCAAATCTAACAAAGAGTTGGCCAGGCGAGTGAGACGGTCCACCTCGACATCGACCTCGCGCACGAACTTCTCGGCCACATTGGGGTCCTGCAATCCGCCATCGACAAGCGCTTCCGTGCGCAGCTTGATTCGAGTCAGGGGGGTTCGTAGTTCGTGGCTTGCGTTGCTCACAAAGCGGCGTTGCTTTTCGAAAGCTTGCCTCAATTCCGACAACATCGTGGAGAAGGCTCGCAACGAGGGACGACAGAACTATCTCACCGA
>CAZVVF010000839.1:0-2798 GCA_964630575.1 uncultured Burkholderiales bacterium
CGATGGACCACCTCACGGCCTTAGAGCGGGCTGCTCGGACCCTCAGCAAGTGTACGCGCATGAACGTTTTGGCTCCCTCAGGACCACTGCTCAACGATTTTGTCATGGGCAAGTTCAACGACAAACTGGTGGAATTCTTGGACCGCCCCCTCACCGCTGAAGAGCAAGCGGGGCTGGAGGGCGATGTTCACGCCGCGGCTTGGGAGACATCCTTGGTCCTTCACATTGCCCCTCGGTTGGTGGAGAAAACCTACAAGACGCTGCCCAAACACGAGATCTTCGAAGGCAAGCGACTCAAGTTCAAAGCCTTGCGCTACCATAGGGGGTACTTCGGCGCCCCGGCTGTTGCCAGTGCAGAGTTGGGGAGTGCCGCCTTTGAGCTGTTGTGCCTGAAGATGACCGAGGTCCTCACGAAATTCATGAAGCAGCCGGTCAAGCACGACCATCGACGGCGGCTCTCTCATCGGACCAAGCCGGCAAAGCGTACGGCCAAGCCCAATCTCGCTCTCAACCTGGTGATCGGGGTGGCCGTTGGATGGGCGCTTTTTCGAGCCCTGGACAGGGACTCATAGCCGCTATGGACAGAACGCTTGAAGAGAGCGGGAGTCAAAGCCCGGTGGGGAGCAAAACCTCGACCCCTCACTTGGTCCACCCCCTGGAGTTTCGAGCTGTTCTGTCGTTCGACTACCTACTCGACTTCTGGGCCCAAGAGGAGGCGACAAACGCCCACGGACTGGCCGCTTCTGCCGCGGAGCTCAATCGTCGACTCGACGAGGTTCCCGACCTGCGGGGAGCCATCACCGACGCGAGCCTCTTGGATCAGCACGGCGACCTCGTCCGAGCGCTTTTGTCAGCCGTGTTGCCCCCGGCGCTCACCAATCTTTCCTGCGCCGCTGTGGCCCTGCCTGGAACCTGGACGTTTTTTCACGCCACGGCGCGCTTTGAGCGAGAGCTTATGGGCCCGGATGGTCAGCTGCGCGGTGAGCTTCTTTTGGACGGGCTGGACTGGGACTACCTGAGAAGCCTGATGGGCTATCTGGGTGTGATGCGTCACTGTTACGGTGTTGAGCTCCCCTTCGACAAATCGATCCTGCTGCAGAATGAAGACCCGAATACGGGGTTGCTCCGAACCTTTCAGGTGCGGGCCCAGTTCGATCTTTTGCGGGTGCGACCGATCGCGGGTCTACCCGAAGTTGATCTCGACGCCATCCGAGCCTTGGGCGCTCGGATGAGTTCTCTAGAGGCCTGGCGGGAGCTCTTGCCAGCCGACCAGTTTGAGTTCTACGGAATGGTCGTTTACGAGGCGACTGATGTGAGTGAGGAGAGCAACCGCTCCCAACTCAAGGAGATCCTCGTCCAGCCCGAGCCTCTGGTGGAGAAGAAGTCCTTCTTGGTCATTCAGAGATTGATGGCGACTCTCGTTCGACTCCCGGCCTTGAAGGTTTCGGTCATTGGAATTCAGGGAGACACGGCTTTTTGTATGGACGCCTCGGATGGCTTTCGCCACGATGCTGAGGAAGCGGCCGTGGGAGAGTTCATCTGTGAGAGCTGCCGAAGCGAACTGTTCCAGGGAGAAGAGGTCCAGTACTCCG
Organism: uncultured Burkholderiales bacterium; assembly: GCA_964630575.1. GTDB lineage: Bacteria > Vulcanimicrobiota > Xenobia > Xenobiales > JADMJV01 > JAEXNA01. The sequence goes on from CAZVVF010000839.1 coordinate 1,593, forward strand.
ATCTCTCGGTCTGCAAGACCTGCAGTCACTACTTGGCGAGCCTCAGAGACAAGGGAGCCCGCAGTTTTCTGATGTTGCCTCTGCTCGACCAGGGGCTGCTCCTGGGCTCGCTGTGTTTCACCACCGATGAGCCCGACCAGCTGAGCAGTCTCACCAAGCTTCGTTTGGAGGGGATCACGGAGCTTTTTGCCCAGGCCCTGGGGCGGACTCTCTCTATCGTCCATTCCAAGATTCAGTCGGTGATGAAGGAAAAGTTCACAGCCATTCACCCGAGCGTGGAGTGGAAGTTTCGAGAAGCGGCCTTGCGCTATGTTCGAGAAAAGAAGATCGGCGATGTCGCGTTTCCGGGGGCCTACAGCCTGTACTCGAGCTCCGACATCCGCTCTTCCTCGGACCTTCGCAATCAGGCCATTCGAAAGGATCTCATAGAGCAGATTCAGACGGCCAAGAACGTCCTCGAGTTGGCCGTGAACGAGAGCCACATCGACTACTTGAGTTCGCTGGTCTTTCGCTTGGAGCGCATGATCGCTGAACTCCAGGTTGGGGTGCGATCGGGTGATGAGGTTCGCATCGCCAGGCTCTTGAGTTCCGAGGTCGAGCCTGTCTTCGATAGCATCGGTGGATTCAGCGATGAGGTCCACGACAGCGTGGAGCGGTATCGCCGAGCGGTCTGTTCCGACTCCGGTGACCTCTTTCAAGAGAGGAGAGCCTACGACGAGTCGGTGGACCGCTTGACCCGTCGCTTGACCGATGTCTTGAACGAGCAGCAGGTCCAGGCGCAACAGACCTTTCCCCACCTCTTTGAGATGTATCGTACCGATGGAGTGGAGCACTCTATCTATGTGGGCAACTCTCTCACAGAGCGAGACGATTTCTCCCCCCTCTATCTCAATGAGCTGCGCTTGTGGCAACTCAGGACGGTCTGCAAGTTAGCCCGGGTTTGTTTTGAACTCGAATCGGAGTTGCCCCAACCGCTGGAGGTCGCTCATCTCATTCTGGCTCAGTCCGATCCGATAGGCCTTCGCTACTCCCAGGAGGAGAAGAAATTCAACGTCGACGGGGCCTACAACACCCGCTATGAGATCATCAAGAAGCGGATCGATAAGGCGTACATCAAAGGCACCGATGAGCGTCTGACCCAGCCGGGTAAGATCGCGCTCGTCTACACCCAACCGGCCGAGGAGCAGGAGTACAGAATGTTTTTTG
>CAZVVF010000840.1:0-2798 GCA_964630575.1 uncultured Burkholderiales bacterium
GGATAGGGCCGACCCCAACTTCTGTGGAGCCAGAGACTTCAGAAATCTTCCCCCTGGGCCACTCAACAGAAAGCTGTGCAGTAAGGGAAACTGAAGCAAAAGAACAGAATCGAGCAGGATCGCCCAGCCGGTATCAAGCCTCACAAATCCCAAGTGCATCCCCTTGTACATGGCCACAAAGGCGAGACCGATTCCCAAAAGAAAAAGAGAGTGGCAGAAGACTCCATAGAGAACGGCTGTTGCCCGACTGGCTCTGCTGCAGATACCAAGCACCCCTCTACGGTACCTGTCGAAATTCGAGGTTGAGGTCGATGCTCACCTCGCTCCCTAAGAGACTGCTCGACTCACCCACTCCAAAATCCGTGCGGTCGATGGAAAACTGACAGCTGAACTGCAGAGCCTCCTCGCCGGTGGCCCATAAGGTTTGACTGCGCTGGAGAACCACCGGAACGGTGATGTTCTTACTCTGGCCCCTCATGGTCAACGGGCCTGTGACCATAAAACGGTTCTTGCCCACCTTTTTGAAAGCTCGGCTCTCAAATGTCATTTTGGGATGAGAGGCAACATCGAAGTACTCCTGGCCTCGAAGATGAGAGTCACGAGTAGAATTGGCGGTGTCCACCGAGGCCGCATCCACCGAGAAGCTGATCGAGGACGTCTCTGGACTCGCCTTTGAAAAGCTGAGGTCCCCTGAAAAGTCCTTGAACTTGCCACTCGCTTGATTGGCGAAGTGGCGGAGTGTGAAACTCACTCGACTGGTGTCTTCACGGACCTTGTAACGGCTCTGAGCTAAGCCGGACTGCAGCGACATCAAGCACAACAGAAAGCCGAGGGAAAAGATCTTAGTTCGAGTCATTATAGGTCCTGAATCTCCGCGGATAAATCCGGCGGCTATGGTAGACCCCTATGCTATGCCAATGATGGTGAAAACTAGCTGAGAGAAAGATGAAGCTTCTTTCATATAAGATAAAATGAGACTCAGATGATTGGACTCTTGACGGTGAAAGAAGTCCTCACCGGCGCTCCTTTTTCACTCCTCGACTGAATCGAAAAACCCACGGGGTTGGTCGGAAAGTCCACCGCAACGCCAGTGAGCAACGATTGCAGAGCAAACAGAGTCACGCCTTTGGCCAAAGGGCGAGAGGGAGTATTGGCAATGGCGGTTCGCACCTCGCTCTCCTGGGGAGGTGCCGCCACGCGAGTCGGTGCGATAGCTTTGTAAAAACGCCTCAGCGTGTCATCGTTCGGGTCTCGATAGAACACGTAGTAACCCTGATAGATCGGCAAGTAGCTCGCCGTGTCCCAACCTCGAACTCCATTCGCGTCCTCGGTGGTCAAAAGCGCGGCGACCAGATCGTCTCGTCCCGTGGGATTCTGGAGATAAAAATACAACTGTCCCGATCGGGGACTGTTGGAGACATCCTCTCTAAGAATTTGCGAAACCTGAGTCAATTCACCTTGGGTGTCGGTGCGAGACATCGAACGATTCGTCGAGCGACTGGCGTAGGAAAACAGGGTGGTCACCAGTGCCATGGTTGCCAAAAACAGCACCATCACCACCAGAGCCTCAACCAAGGTCATTCCCGATTGCAAAGACCTAGAATTCATAACTCTTCGTACAGAACCAAACCTAGCGGCAGAGTCGCCCCAACAAGATCTTTATAATCTTCATTGAAAATGAGTTTGGACCCGTTCTGCAGGTCCACATCGCCCAGCGAGATCAAGGCGCCGACAACCTTGAACTTGGTCTCAGCCGATACATCACCGCGAGCGTAGACGAGTCCTTGAAACGAGGACTCCCCCAGCCAGTTTGAACCCATGGGATTTTCCGCTACAAAGGCCGCTCGGCGCTGCTCGTGGAGGGTCATGCTATCCGAGCCTACCGCATAGATCCAATCGTGTGTCCGATGGCTGGGGTCCAAACCCTCGTCATCCCAGATCTCCGGTGGGTTCAGAGTTAGGATCAAAGGCCGGGGAGTCGGAAATGTTGGCGCATTGGGACTGAAACTCGCGGTGTCGATCGGCAGACTTGTGGGGTCGACAAGCTGATAGTCGGGCTGGGCCTGCAAGAGTATCGAGCCGTCCTGACTGGTATAGTTCGTGCCATCGTGCTTGAGCAGATGCTTGTTCGAGCGAAAGAAGAACTGCAACTGCTCCAAGGCCCTTATCGACTTCAAAGCCAAGGGATCGCTAGCGTAGCCAGGATAGTTCTCCTGAAGACTGAGGATCACCCGGGTCGTCGCCGCATTGGATTGAGCGAAGTTGTGCATGCCGTTGAGTCCAGGAATGGGACTGATCCACTCGTTGATTGGCGAGCCCGGTCGATAGGGAAAATCGGGGCCGGGAGGCGCCACCGGTGGATCCGGATAGTAAGGTCCATCGTGCTTGCCGAGCCTCTCTGCAAGCGCTCGATGATTCGTCGGCGGGCCTGCGGTGTATTGCGACAAGAGAGAGTTGAGCCTAGACAAAGCCGGACTGAATCCATAGAGTGTGGCCAGATCGTTCAGAGCCGTGCCAGCATCAACGCCCTTCAAAAGGACATTTCCTCCGGCCAAGAGCGCCGCCCCTGCAGGCTGGTCGGTGATCACAACGGCGTTTCCGCCTATCACATTCACATCCCCGCTGGCATAGACGGTACCCAAACCCTCTATGCTTCCATTTACCGTCAAGTCTCCGTCGACGTAGAGCGTCCCCTCCGACAGAGAGAGTGTTCCGTTGACCGTGAGGTCTCCGGCCACCGAACGAGGCTCCTTGACGTAAACGTAACCGGGCAGTATTGAACCTCCCGGGGCCAGAGC
>CAZVVF010000841.1:0-2797 GCA_964630575.1 uncultured Burkholderiales bacterium
AGGGACCTCGGCCACTGGCGCAGGCGGGGGTGCCGCCACAGCGGGCGGCGTTGCCGTCACAACGGGCGGGGCTGCTTCCACAGCGGGCTGCGCTGCTTCGGCGGGGGCCTCGACCTCAGCCACAGGCTCGACTTCAGGCTGAGACTCCGTGGTCTTTTCGGAAACAGGGTCTGAGTCGGAAGGGGCCTCTGCGTCTACCGAGACCACGCTTTCAGATTCTTCCTTATCTTCTTCCGTTGCTTCGGGCTCCAAAGGCATCGCCTCGAGAACCGCTAGGGCCTCCTCCATCGTGCGATAGCGAGGGGCCTCTTGGCCTTCCTCTACCTCGTCGGCGTAGGGGCTTTCCGCAGCCGCCGCGGCGGCGGCAGCAGCGGCTGCGGCCGCGGCCTCCTCGCGCTGCCGCTGAGCGAGTTCCTCAGCCTCTTGGGCTTCATCGGCGGCGATGGCCAACAGAACGGCTGCCTTCTCGGCTTCGAACTGCTCCTGAGAGAGCAGCTCTTCCTCGCTCCATTTTTCTATGACCTCTTCTTCTTCAACCGGTGCCGCTACAACCTGTGTCGGTGCCGGGCTCGTGCCGTCCCACTCAGACTTGCGCCTCTCCACCATAAACTCCTGAATGGCTTTCTCTTGCTCAACGCTCAAGTCCAAGAAACAAAAGCCATGAAAAAATGGCGAGCTGGGATCGGGATGCTGAAGATGTCGGACCATCACCTGAAAAAGAGAGCCACCCAAAATTGGGTGGTCGTGAAGCTCAATGGTCAACTGAGCTCCGGCCCGCACGGGTTTGCCCAGTGCCAACAGAAAACCGCCGAGTCCGATGTTCATAACCCGACACGGCATATCGCCGCCGGGCAACCTCAGGGTTCCTAGAACATCGGCAGCAACCCGGCATTGCTTTCGTTGCTCCCGCAAATTGTGCTGACGAAAGCCGACCTCTTGCATCTTCGCTTTGACCCAAGACTTACCCATCGTCTTCATATCGGCAAAGGCCACGCCAACCAACTGAACTTGGTCTCTCTCTCGCGTTTTCGTCCACAGGAGCTTGCAGTCGATGGTGTCGACTTCGCAACCCTTAATCGGCTCCGGGTGAGTGAGTCGAATGACCGAACCCGGCTTCATCTTGACCGAAGGATCACAGCTGAGCAAAAGTCCGCCGGCGCTCATATCCATAACGTTCACCAAAACTCTTTTGCGACCGAGCCAAGCCTCCACCATGATGTCGCACGGCCGCCTTGTGCCCTTGCGCCTCTCGGCGAAGTTGGGCGGTCCCTCGACAACAGCCTTTTTGGACGAGCCCCCACCCAGCAGTGATCCGAAGAATTTCTTGAACATGAAAGTTTCAATTTGATAGCCCCGAGCTATGTCCCCCCAACAATCCTAGAAGCCACACGCCTCTCAGCGCAAATTTTGAACCTTTCGTCCGAAAAGCAGGTGACAGGTGGAATAAAAAGATATTATGTCTGCACTGGAAGGGTACCGTCTCGCCCAGCTTCAGAAACGGAAAACGTCAAAGACTTTTCACACTTAAACAAAAAGAGCGGTGACGGGGACCCCCACATCTCGTCAGGTCTGGGAGGACAAGTGAAATACAAAATCAGAATTATGCTCGCGACTCTACTTCTTTTCGTCGCACTCGCACCAGCCCAAGCTGGCACCTGGCGATCGACCTCGGGGAACATGTTCCATTTCTATCCAGGCGGTAGCATGGAATGCTACGTTCAGGGCAACACCTTCCAAGGCAATTGGTGGTGGACAAACAGCCCCTACCAATTTCAGTACTCCATAGGTGGACACAGGGGATACGCCACCGTCAACATCAAGGGGCAGGGGGCGATCTGTTATGTATCGGGCCAAAACCCCCAATACTGGACTCAACTGGGAAGTCGCGGAGCGAAATCAGAAAAGCCCGACACCACAAGTTGGTTTATGGCCGGCGTTGACCCGTAGGAAGAAGGCCCTACTAGCCGAGGATAAGGTCCCTTCAAACGGGGACCTTTTTTATTCTCCCAAACCAGAGACGAACAGACCCTAAAGAGCTCTCAGGGCTTTCGAAAAAGAACCCGATAGTCGACCGCTGCCTCTCCACGATTCTTCAATCTCCAGTACCTTTGAGATGGCTGAACCCCATCGTCGGCCAATACCATGCCGCGTCTAACAAGCCTGCCATCGGCCTCCAAAAGTTGAAGCTCTAAACCTTTGCCGGCCAGCCAGGCTGCCTCAAAATCCCCCTGAAACTCAACACTCTGACCCCCAGCCAGGGTGCCCTCACGCACGACGAACCTGGGGCTAAGGTCCCTCGATGTCTTTCCGGCTCGAAGCTCCAGACGGTCGACCCAACTCTTGAGAAAGGGATCGTCATCAAAGAGCCTGCGCGCCTGCCCGCAAAGCTCTAGTATCCGAGCCTTGGCGAGGTCTCCAGTAGGATAGTCCAACATCAATTCAGCCGCCATCAAATAGGCACTCGCAGACTGAGCCCGGTCGCCAAAGTCGAGCAGCTCCGTGGTGAGCATGAAAGCGTGAAGTTGCTTGGCGTCCTCTTGGGAAAGACGAAGCTTGTCATCGGCTAGACCTGGGGTTATCAAAAACAACAGGACCATCGCCCTGACAAACATCTTCTTCATGAGTTCTTCTCCGAATTCAAATTCTGCGGAAACAAAGACCCCACCACCAGTGCCAGTCGGCGCTCGTCGATCGGTTTTGCCAAATGAGCGTCCATACCAGCGGCTAGGCACTTCTCCCTATCTTGGCTCAGGGCGTTGCCGGTGAGCGCCACGATCGGGGTCGCACAGCCGGCGCT
>CAZVVF010000842.1:0-2796 GCA_964630575.1 uncultured Burkholderiales bacterium
ATCAACAAGAGCATGCGGAGAAGCGGATAGCTCTGGCCAGAACCCCGGAGCGCCCTTCACTTCTCCCCGACTTTATCGCGCTCAGGAGTTATCCCGATTTCTTCAAGCTACCAGAAACCTTAGATTTCTTCATTTCCTCTCGACTCAAAGCGGCGCTTGAGGAGAACGGGATTTCGGGATATCGGCTGCGCTCGCACTAGAACTCTCTCCTCTATGGCTCCCGAGTCGGAGTGAGAACTCCATCGAGGGGGGCGTTCACAACACTGCGTGGAGGCTTAGAATTTGCCGAAGAGTTCGTTGCCAGGCGCTTTTTCATCTTCTGAAAGATAGAATTGTCGTACCAGGCTGGAGACCTCCTCCAGAGACAGCACCCCGTCTGCATTCTTGTCGATGGCCGAGAAAGTGAGCCTGGCTTGGGCTTCTTCGATGTTGTAGGCGCAAGCCAGCGCAAGATAGTCCTCAAAGACTATCAAGCCGTCCCCGTCCGAGTCGAGGAGCTCTGTGACAAAGGCTGTGAAAGCGGCCAGAGTGGTCTCGAATCCGGGAATCAGCTGGTCGAACTCCTTGGCCTGGTGGAGGGCCTGCGCGTGAAACTGCATCCACTGCTCAACTGTCACGGCCCCCTCTTCACCGACCTCACAGAATTCATGGATCGCCGTCCACAAATTTTGATTGGAGGCCGAGAGACGCTCAAAATTGAGGTCTCCAATGCCCCAGCCGCGTTTTTCTGCCAAGGCATCGATGACACGCTGAAAATCCTCAAACTCGATCAGCCCGTTCTTGTCGATATCGAGTAGTTTGAATTTGTGGAGTAGCTTTCGACGCTGGAAGTCGCTCAGTGAGGTCTTGGACATCGACAACAGTTCTGAGCCTCAGACTCCAGACCTTTAGTCGCTCGTTTGGATGACGTTTTTGGGGGCGATGTTTCGCTCTGTCTCGCTGGCGGAGCCGCTCGCCTACTCGGTTAGAGCTTTGATAGCGTCGAGCACCCAATTCTGCTCTGATGGCTCGTGAGATGGTGGGCCCATGTCTCTATGAAAGAGGAGGCGAGCGAGACGGTAAGCTCTCAGCTCTTTACTACCCGAGAGTTCCCAGGCGAGACGTCGCAGTCGACAGGGCAAAGCCGGGGGCAAAGCCGAGGGCAAAGCCGAGGGGACAACGGAAGCGAATCGCTCCACTTGTATATCTAGAGGGAGTCTGAACCAGCTTTCAGAGATGTGCAGAACCTTGCACAGTCCTCTGAGCACCGAATCGGCACCTTGAGGTTGGAGAATGGCCAAGTCAACAAGGAGAGGGAGGCGAGCCATTTCACCTGCTGGGATCCTGCTGATGGCCGTCCGCAGAAGTTCCTCGGCCTGCTCTTTCCTTTGCAAATCGATGTTGATGCGAGCTAACTCGATGAGAGCCTCAAGGTCATCGCCTGGGGAAAAGTGGTCCGCCTTCTCTTTCATGGCCTGGAGCAAGGCCTTAAAACGTCGGGTTTCGTCTGGTCTGTCGAACTTCTTGGCGGTTCGCAAGGCTAGGGCCGAGTATTCCAGATAGACAGTATGGCAGCGGAGTTGGAGTAGTTTGGCTCGTGGACTGTCTTGGAGTACGTGAAGGGGCAACGCGCTGCATTGTTCGTCGTGAGAAAGTGGCGGAAACGCTGGTTTCCAGTTTCGGCGGAGACTCATCAGCAACCACTTGAACCACTCGGTTTGAGCTTGACGTCGCTTCAGTCTCCAAGATTCGAAGCGCAGTAGCAAAAAATCCTGATACCATTCTTGGGGAAAAGAATAGAATTTATCGCGCAAGAGATTTAGGATTGGCTCCTGAGCTGATTGGCGCTCCTGGGCCCAACGGATAAGCTCAAGGAGCCCTTCAAGGTAGTCTCCTTGAGCGTCGATCTTCGTTGTCCATTTTGGGTAGTTCCAGGTTGCGAAATCCATCATGCTCGCGCCTGGGAGAAGGCGGGGCCAGACGTTCTTCTCGTGACGGGGAAGAAAGTAGGACTCCAGGTAGTAGATCTCGGCTAGGTGATTCTTACCTCGTTTTCGCTGATATCTGGCATGTTGGAGACAGAGTTGGGAGAGGAGGTTGGGAGCGCTCTGGTCCAAGTCGCCCACATCGGGAAGACGGCTGTAGATCTCTTGCATGTCCTCGGCGCTGGGGACATTGGCGGCGATGACTTGGATAAAGTCGTTCTCCAAATCCCTCAGGTATCGCCGATCTGGCTCCCGGAGGTCGCGTTCTGGGAGGTGGGAAATGGTATCGAAGGCCGTGGCGTAGTCGCCATTTTTTATCTGCAATCGTGCGTTGAGCAGAGACAAGGACTGCTCGCGCAGAAGTTGTGATGTCATGGCATTGGCAACGCGCAGGAAGAGCCGACGATGGAGGTTCGGCCAAACAAAGTCTATCAATTGGCTTCGATGGGCCTTGAGAAAAGAAGGGCGATTCCAAAGTTCAGCATGGCGAAAAAACTCTTGGGTCACAAAGTCGAGAGCCTCGCTCCATTGTTTTCTCTGAGATTCTTTCACGATGGCTTCGGTTTGTGTGATGTTTGTCTGCACACTTTGGTCGAAGACCACCAAATGCATACCCTGGCAGAGTGGTGGAGTGAGAGGATAGGTGGTGCCATCGACCACCACTTGGCTGAAACCCTCGCTCTGCCAACGACACAGGAGGTGGAAGTTGGTCTCTGGCAAGGTGAGGGCAACGCTTGGGGTCAGAGAGCCTGGAAGAGGAGGGATATTCAGGGTGATCCAGTCTCTGTGGGTGACTTCCAGGACTTGGGTGGGCTTTTTGTTCAACGTCCAT
>CAZVVF010000843.1:0-2785 GCA_964630575.1 uncultured Burkholderiales bacterium
TTGACGCATCGACTCGAAGGCCAACTCGACTCCGTTGGCGAGTTTACCGTTGATCCAGAAAAGGAGGCCGCGAAGCTCCGCGAGTACCTTCTTCCCGATCCCCATGCGTATGTCCTCAAACTGGTTCAGTGGGCTGTCCAGTGCAAGGCCCGAAGTATCAGGGTCGATATCACGCGCAACAAGATCATCTTTGCCCACGACGGCGATACAGAGTCTCAAGAAACCCTGATCAACTGGAAGAGAGGTCTGTCTCATCCCGCTTCACGGGTCTACGATCTGGCCGTTGCCATGGCCACCCTCAGCAGCCTCAAACCAACCCGAGTCACCTTTGCCAATCGGGGGGCCGAAGAGGCCCTCGATGTGGTCTTTGACCAAGGCGAGTGTAAAACCAGGCAAGGTTCGTCCGACCCGGCGATAGAGGCCAATCAGCCGCTCACGATGGTGAGCATCGAAGGCCGGCAGCTGGTCAAAAGAAGCGCTCTCAATTCCCTTCAAGAGGGGTTTGCCCAAGGGATCTTTGCCCAAGCCAAATTCCTTTTCCAGTCTTCTCTCTTCGCACCAGAGAAGGTTCTCCTCGAGGCCGCCTGCTGCCATTGTCCTTGCCCTATCTCCATCAACGGAGTCTACGTGAATCGACCCTTTTTTGGATACCCAAACAGCGTCGACGAGCAACCCACACTCAATTTTGGCAATCCCGAAGTTGGAACACGAAACTGGCGAGCCTATCGTTTCTGGTATCTTCTAGACAGTACCAGGCAGGCTGGACTCTTCGGACCAGCACGGCACTCCGAGGCTATCAGCGTCGCCTGGTTTCCCCCAGCCAAAGAGATCACTCCCAAAGTGCGACTGAACCGCAAGACCCGAGAGCAACCGCAGCTGGGGCAATACGAAGCCCACGACCTCGATTACACGATCAACAATGCGGTCCCCATCTCCCTGTGGGCCATGATGATGGAGAAAGACAGTCCAGCCTTGGCCCCTGCGGGCCGAGTCGTGGAGGTGATCAACGGCGTCTCCATAGGAGCGCAAACAGAGCGTCTGGTCTCAGATGCCTGCCTGTTGGTCATCTCAGGCCAGGGGCTGCAAACCGACGTCTGCGGTCTTTCATTGGTCAAGAATACGGCCAGGGTTGCCCGAATTCAGAAATTCCTGAATATCCAAGAAGCCCTAAAGAGCAGCTTGCCAAACTAGCCCATTTTGAATCCCCGTTGGGGCTGCCTTCAAGAGTTGGCTTTAGGGGAGACAAAAGGCTGGTACTGAGGCTCCCACCAGCGTTGGTCAACGAGCGTTTCGGCCTCTCCTTCGATGGTGGACAGCCCTTCTTTTTGAGCTTGACGAGCCACGGCCAAAGCCACCTTTCGACTGGTCGGGCGGATTTCGTCCAACGGTGGCAACAGAGGGGCCGTCTCCTTCTCCAAGGCCGGTGAGCAGCGCATCAAGGCTCGCGAGGCCTCAATAAACATCTCGTCGCTCACACGACTGGCCCCAACAGCGAGAATTCCCTGACCCATTCCTGGAAAGATGTAACAGTTGTTGCACTGAGAGACGGTGTGAGTGGTCCCACCCACCGTAACAGGGTCGAAAGGGCTCCCCGTGGCCACGAGCCCTTTGCCACCCGTCCACTGCAGAATATCCTCCGGCGTGGCCTCCACTTTTGAGGTTGGATTGGAGAGGGGGAAAATGATGGGGCGGTCCGTGTGCTGAACCATGGCCTTGACGATCGATTCGGTGAAGGTATTGGGCTGGCCCGAGACCCCGATCAAAATTGTAGGGCGACCGTTGTGGGCCACATCTTCCAGACTCACCTCACCATCGACGCCCCAGTCCGCAAGCTCAGACCGAGAGCGCGTAAAACGCTTCTGGGCCGGGGTGAGAGAGTCCATGGAATCCAGCAAGAGTCCATCACGGTCGACCAAAAAGAAGCGACTTCGAGCCTCCTCATCACTCAGGCCCTCACGGCGCATAGCCAGCACCAACTGTTCGGCGATTCCACAGCCAGCAGAGCCCGCCCCGAGCAGGGCGATACGCTGTTGAGAGAGCTTGCTGCCGCTGGCCTCGACCGCTGCCAAAGCCGCACCCAAGGTCACCGTAGCTGTGCCCTGGATGTCATCATTGAAGCAACACAGCTGGTCGCGGTACTTCTCCAAAAGCGGCTTCGCATGCGGCCTAGCAAAATCCTCAAACTGAAGGAGAACATTGGGGTAGTTGCGCTTGACCGCTTGCACAAAGGAGTCCACAAACGCGTAGTACTCGTCTCCAACAATCCTCTCGTGGCGCCAACCGAGGTAGCTCGGATGGTTGCGCCTCTCCACATTGTTTGTACCCACATCCAATGTGATCGGCAGGGCCCCTCCCGGATACACTCCACCACAGCCCGAGTACAGAGCGAGCTTGCCGATGGGTATCCCCATCCCGTCGACACCCTGGTCACCCAGCCCCAAAATCCGCTCCCCATCGGTGACCACGATAACCTCGACCTTGTCAGGAACCGCATTCTTGAGCATCTGATCCATCTCGTGGCGTCGCGGGTAAGAGATAAACAGACCTCTTGGGCGTTGATAGATCTCGCTAAAATGCTGACACGCCGCCCCCACAACCGGGGTGTAAACGATGGGCATCATCTCCGGTAGATGGCGTGTCAGAAGGGCGTAAAAAAGGATCTCGTTGGTGTCTTGCAGGTCGCGTAAAAAAACGTGCTTGGCGATCGCTGAAGAGGCAAAAGTGAAGGCTTCATAGGCCCTGGAGAGTTGCTCCTCCAAGGTCTCCACGTGAGGGGGCAGCAACC
>CAZVVF010000844.1:0-1629 GCA_964630575.1 uncultured Burkholderiales bacterium
AGCGGCTTTTAGAGACCGTGTTTGGACAGAAGCGTTAAATGCTAACCCGGCTTTGGCGCCTGATTCAGAAAGAGGCTCGTCTTCCGTTCCTCGGTTTGCTGGTGATGGTTTGCCTGGGAGGATTCGTGGAGCTAGCGGGTATCTCAGCCACCGCGGAGCTGATGGGTCTGGTGGCTTCCCAAGGGACCATGTCGGGCAAGGGGCCCTTGGGTTTTCTCTTGGACCACATGCACCTGGAATCGCCAACGGATAGGCTGAAATGGGGCCTTTTTTGGACCATCGTGGTGTTGGGCTTTGTCCACGGCTACTCCATCTTGAGAACTTTCCTCAACGCTCAGTTTATTTGGATTCAGGACAAACAGATCTCTACAAGGATCTTCAAGGCTTGCTTGTTCCGCCCCTATTCTTGGTTTCTCCAGCGGAACTCTGGAGAGTTGCACCGGGTGTTGGGTTCGGGCCACTTTGTCAAGGGTTTGCTAGGGGCAGCTTTGTCGTCGGTGGGACATATCGCCGTTGCCGGGACTCTTCTGGTCGCTTTGCTCCTGGTCGACCCAAAGGTTGCCCTGGTAGGGTTCTCTGTTGTCTGTGCGGCCTACGGGGTGGTGCGTTTGTACACCAAGAAGGCCTTGCAAGAAAGAGGGCGAGACGCCCATCGCTCCGACACGGCTCGAAGAGTTATCGCCCAAGAAGCCTTGACGAGTATTCGTTTTGTCAAGACGACCGGACGCGAGAACTTCTTTGTGGACGAGTACGCCAATCAGAGCGAGCAGGCTTCAAAAGGTATGGTCTATCACAGTATCTATGTCGATACGGTGAGAGCGTTCTTGGAGTGGGTCACCTTTGCTGGGATCCTTTGTCTGTCCGTCTATTTGGTCTTGCAGAGCGAGAATCTGGAAGTCCTGTTGCCTCGCCTAACCCTCTACACCATGGCCGGCTATCGTATCGTTCCGGCTGTTCACGAACTCTTCGGTCTCTTTTCTCGCCTGAGCTTCGATCTGCTCTATCTAGAGCAAGTCGAGGAACTTCTTAAACCCGATGGGCCGAATCTTGAGGAGCCTGGACTACCCGTCGAAGGTCTCGATTCGTCTCCCACCCTACTGAGGTTGGATGGCGTTTCTTTTCGCTATGAAAATTCGGAACACGATGCCCTCAAGGGCCTGGATTTGGAACTCAAACGAGGGCAATGGCTCGGTGTTGTAGGAACGACAGGCGCTGGCAAGACTACGCTGCTAGACATTCTCTCGGGACTCTGCGTGCCCACATCCGGAACAGTGACTGTCGGAGAGAGCCAGCTCAACGAGAAGGTCGTCAAGGATTGGCAGCGGCATCTAGGTGTTGTTCCTCAAGAAGTGATCTTGCTCGACGACAGTATCGCCAGAAACGTCGCCTTCGGCGTCTCCAAGCCTGATATCGATCTGGAGTTGGTGGCTAAGGTCTGCGACTTGGCCGGTCTTTCAAAGTTCTTGAAAGCCTTGCCGGATGGACTCGAAACAAGACTCGGGGAGAGGGGAACGCGATTGAGCGGGGGAGAGCGACAGCGCGTTGGGATTGCCCGGGCCCTCTACCGAAAGCCCACTCTCTTGCTCTTGGATGAAGCCACCAGCGCTCTCGATCAGGCGACCGAATCAA
>CAZVVF010000844.1:1639-2784 GCA_964630575.1 uncultured Burkholderiales bacterium
GCTATCGGCAGACTGTACCCGGGTCACGGTGGCTCACAGGCTGTCCTCGGTCCAACCGTGTGACGTGATCATCGTTGTGGAGGACGGTTCAATCGTGTCGCGAGGTTCCTTCGACACTCTTTTGGCCTCGAGCCAGACTTTCCAACGGCTGGCCTTGATCTCTAGTATTCAGCCGTCCGCTCTATAAGCCAGGATAGGCTTGCATAGCACCATCGTGAAACAAGAGGCCTGAACCGTTGCTGGAAAAGACCTCGGTGCCAGCCGGAATTTTGTTGAGCTCCACACCACCTATTGAAACCCCGTCAGCCGGTTTGGCCTCTAGGCGGTGGATGGCCTCACCCTCACGGGCGAACGTCTCAATGAGGAGAGTTCCGTTGGGGTCTTGGAGCACAACTTGTTCCTCGTTAAGGCACTGACCTCCGAGCGCCGTCGCCTGCTCACAGAGTGAGGTTCCTTCGGCTGTGCGGACGGCGATATCGTCTCCACCATCCTGACGAATGGCCGCTCCGTTGGCCAGCACGTAGGCGTCGTCATTCGCCAGGTCCGCAGACACGGCGATCGAGCCATCATCCATTCGCATAAGCTCGAAGGGATTGGACGGCTGGAGCGATTCAACAACCGTTGGTTCTGTGAGCTGCTGGGTGGTCATGGCGTTGGTCGGTCCACCACTGAAGCACCCGGCTAAGGCGGTCGTCATCATGCCCAGGGCCAAGACCTTGGTCAGCAATCCCTTGGATCTCTCGCCGCGAGACTCTTGTGCTCGTGAAATGTCGACGGTGTCTTTGCTCTCGGCAGGAGCTGACTCTGGTCGACGTTGCGAAACAGCCCTCGGGGGGCTCGAGAATCGTCGGCTCGTCAGTCTTGCGAGGTTTGAAAGAGTGCTCACGCCACCCAATATATCAAAGTCGAGGCTCGGAGGGAAGGAGCATGACCATCCCAAAGCCGGTCCGCATGAAAAGAACGTTGTTTTTTGTGTGGATATTACTGGGTCTGCTACCCGCTTGGGGGCAGACTCCGTCTCCCACGGCGAGCCCAGAAGTGACCCCCGTGGCCACACCGAGCCCGAAAGTGACCCCGGCGGCCACAGCGAGCCCGGATGCTCCGATCCCTACTGAGGTGGAGCTCTCCCAAGACTATGAGGATGA
>CAZVVF010000845.1:0-2779 GCA_964630575.1 uncultured Burkholderiales bacterium
ATCATCTTGGCCGACGGCGTCACTGTGAGTGGACTCAGGATCACCGGTCCCGGCACCGAAGCGGCTCTCCGCGGTGACAACCTCTCAGATGTCACCCTAGAAAACTTGAGGCTCGACTCTGAGTCTATTGGAGCCCTTCTCCTTTCGATCGACGGAGATGCCACGATTGCCAACTCCACAATCGTTGGAGGCAGCGTCCAGACCACGGGAAATTCCGTAGCCAACTTCACATCCCAAAATAACGTATGGAGCAGAGGTTCCATATCGAACAACTTTGTAAGCAGTAGCGACACGTCCACTCTTGTTGCGACCTTTTCGGGAGACACCTTAGACTTTCAGGTCGACAGCACCGACGATGCAAGCGCGACGGCAACCCTTACGGAGTGTATAGGAAACGTGGCTTTCACAGGCAGTGTCACCAGCGATACGACTGGTATGGTTTCCAATTCCCGCTTGAGCAGGATTTCCACAGGTTCGTTTGGCGCAACGGACATTCAACTCTTCGTCACGGACTGCGCTTTAACCGAATTTCTAGTCGACGCCGCAAGTTCGCCGACACGAATTGAGTTCTTGCGAGTGCACGAGGTGAACTCCGGATTTTCCACTTGGGACGCTTCAGGCCTTCTTGGCACCTTCGTTGCCACTGATAGCAGCGCCCAGAGCGTCAATGTCCTTGGTCAGGGCAGTGCCAATTCTTGTTTCAACTCTAAAGGTGGAAGCTATGGAAATGTCACCCTGCAAGATCTTACCGTAGACGATGAAGCGAATTTTACCACGGACAACACGGTCGTCGGAACCTACGATACCTCCGGTGGTGGAGTGGTGGATGGAATCTGCCCTTAGTAGCCGATTCAAAAACCCCAACATGACAGAGAAAAGACGGGTCTAACGACTCGTCTTTTCTTCTGTTCGCCCGGCGGGGGCTGGGGTCGACTCAAGGTTCATTGGGCTGCAGTTTCCTGAGAAAGGGGGGCTCGTAGGCCCAGTGAGCATGACCTGGCCCAGACTTGAGTCAGTCCTCCAACAGCTTCCTTTTTTGGGCCTCGAACTCTTCTGCTGTGATAACACCGTCATCTGCTAGTTCTTTGAGCTTGCGGAGTTCATCGGCAACCGAGGTGGGCTGCGTCTCAACAACTACAGGCTTGGGGGTAGGCTTGTGTCTGGCGCAGTGTTGCGCTCCTTCAATCGGCATCTCCAAGCAGTCATCCTGAGCACACCAACTAAACTTCAAGCGGTCAGCGACTTCAGACATCGAGACCCGCTGGCGAGGCGGCAACTCATATCCCTTCTTGCCCTGCCGTTTTTTGAGCTTGATGTAGTCTTCTCCAACCGACTGACGTATCGCCAACTCTGTTGGATAGCGACAGCGAAGAAAGGTCGTTGTGGCCATCTCTCTGACAATATTTCTCATCTCCCTTTCGGACTTATCCACCCAACCGCGATTGTTGTTGGAGGCCTGAACCTGAAGCCTCGAAGCGAGGATCAATCTCGTTTGGTTCGGACCGATATTGACAACTCGTCCCTCAAATCTCACCCGCGCCTGGTCGATGCCAGAGAAGAAGTTCGCGACACCATCAACCGAGTTGGTGAACCAGCGCGACTCAAGGTAAGCCTGTTCTCCATTTCCACTCTCGGTGTCGAAGCCGATTTTAGAATCCTCCATCACTTGTCTCAGTTGATACCGCACCAGCCAGTAGGGGTAGGTCACATCGAAGGTCATCTGCATGTCGGAGTCGTCACTGATCGCGACGACATCCCCCACAGTTTTGAGGTCTTCCAGAAGCCTGTAGTGCCAAGGTTTGGCGTAGCACGGTGCAGCCAGTATCAAGAGAGCTGCCATTCCTAGAAGAAGTCTGTTTGGTAAGTTCACGAATCTCGTCCTTTCGAAAAATCACGGCCGCTTGGCGCCTCAGGTCCGTCTGCAGCACGTGTCTTTCCACAGGTCTATTTCAGGAGACTGACAGATAGTGTCAGTCTCAAAAAGAGACTTGCAGCGAGATCGTTTTGAAGTGTGACTGACCAGATCTGTCAGTGGCGATCGATACGCTTCTAGCCATTAAGACTAGGAGAATAGAGATGAAGAAGATCCTTAAGATTTTGTGCTGCTTGCTGCTTTGCAGTTCGGCTTGCCTTGCGGTGAAAACCGAGTTGGCCTCGTTTGAGTCCTCCAGCGACGGAAGTATCGACCTGTCCTACAACACCGACGGTGCCCGTTATCAACTGTTTGTGGCCGACGAGCATATTGTGAACACTTGCTTGATATCGTGTCGGTCGGGTCAACTCAAGAAACTCTCCACCATATTCCTGCGATCAGTGGACAAAGCGAACGCTCTCAAGGCTGGCCAGAGCCAGGATATGGGGAAAGTGGAACTCGACGGCGGTGAGTTTCATTTCATCGCCCACCGCGACCAAGAGCAAGGGCCCTGGATCCAAATCATGGTCTTCAGCAGCAACGACGTTGATACCATAGGATTCGGGATATTCGGAGATCGCTAAGCCAACGAGGTCTATTCGCTCTTCAATTCGCGATATCGCCGTTAGGGGGGGGGTGAGTTGGAGGGGCTGGCGCGGGGGGCTGGTAAATCGCCTCACCGGGGCGGAGGCGGTGAGGCGCGTTATCGCGCGGGGGCGGGGGCGTGTCGAGACTGGTGTCGCTGCGTCGGGCCCGGTGTCGCTGCGCCGGTCCCGGTGTCGCTGCGCCGGGCCCGGTGTCGCTGCGTCGGGCCCGGTGTCGCTGCGCCGGGGCCGGTGTCGCTGCGTCGGGCCGCGCACCACCTGT
>CAZVVF010000846.1:0-2776 GCA_964630575.1 uncultured Burkholderiales bacterium
CGAGCAGTGCTCATTATAGAAAGGTAATCTCAAAAGGTCAACTCTTTTCACGGACATCTCAAAAGTTGCCATTTTCTTTGCCTCATCCCGAAAAGGCCAAGCCCCCAGCCGCGAGAATGTTGTCGACAGCAAATTATGATGAGCAAGACACAAATCTTGGTTGCTGTTGGGCTCCTACTTATAGGGGCCACGACTCTGTCTCTATCGCTCAAGCAGAGAGACCCGGAACGGACTCCATTGGTGCCGCCCCAGAGATTTCGCGCCTGGTGGCTTATCGTAGCGGGCCTTGCCCTAACCCACGTGTTGGGCGCGAGCACGAGGTTTGGGACGCTCCCGCAGCTGATCGGCTTCGGTGTGCTGAGCCTACTCGCCACTCGCCAGTTTCTGTCTCATTTGCAGAACCCGCCGACCAGACACACGAAGTTGGCGTGCTATCTCGCAGTGTTCCTCCAATACTACTGGGTCTATATACACTGGTACGGGTTCTTCGTGGTATTCATCCCAGTCTTTATGTTCCTATACCTACCCATCAGCGGGTCACTGAGGGAGAAGAGCGGTTCTCCCCTTCTAGAAACAGCCGCTATGCACTGGATTCTGATGACGGCCGTCTTCTGCCTGAGCCATGCTGGTTTTCTTCTCATCCTTCCAGGCGGCAAAGGGCTGCTGTTCTTCCTGGTTTTGATAACAGAAGTCGCCGACGCCGTCAGAATGCTACTGGCACAAAACCGGTTCGGACGTCAAATCTCTCCCCTACTCTCCTCGCTAGCGGCCATTACCGTCGCCTGGATCGTGGCTCCAGCCTTCACTCCGCTGAATCCAGAGCACACCATCCTGGCGGGACTCGTTCTGGGAGTCGCAGGCAGCATCGGCCACGCCAACATCTCTAGAATCAGCGACGAGATGGGCCTCGAGCACAGCGGGCCCATGGAGCGAATGGAAAGCCTGGCCTACACCGCTCCCATCTTTCTCCACGGCTACCGCTACTTCGACTATCCCTTCCTACCGGGATAATTCCTCAGAGCTGGTCGGCGATGGTCTTGGCAACCGCGAGTGAGGCTGTTGCTGCAGGCGAAGGGGCGTTCAAGACGTGAACCGTCCTCCCCACCTTTTGAATCCTGAAATCGTCCTCCAGGCGCCCGTCACGGTGGAGCGCCTGAGCACGAATCCCAGAGGGAGTCGCGAGGAGATGTTCCGCTTTGAGTTCGGGGCAAAGCCGATTGAGAGCCTTCACGAAAGCCCTTTTGAAAAAGGACCTGGTCATCTCCCCTAGCCCCATCTTCCAATGCCTTGCGGCCAAACGCAAAAAGCCCGGGTAGGTAAGCGTTTCCATGAGATCCGTCAGATTGACATCCGCCTTGCCGTAGGCCTCTCGCCCCATGGCCAGCACAGCGTTGGGACCGACCTCAAGACCGCCGGAGATCATCCGCGTGAGGTGAACCCCCAAAAACGGAAACTGTGGGTCCGGTACAGGATAGATGAGGTGGCGGCACAAGTATTCTGCCTCCTGTCGTACACGGTAATACTCCCCCTTGAAGGGAACGATCTTGAGTCCAGGTTGGCCCCCTGAGATGCGGCACACTCGGTCGCACTGAAGACCGGCGCAGTTGAGAAGCAGGTCGCCCCTAAAAGGGCCGTGGTCGGTCTCCACCACGACTCCCTGGTCGGTGGAAGCGACCTCAAGCACCTGAGCGCCGAGCACCAGACGGCCCCCAAACTCTTGAGCCAACACCCGACACATGGCACCGTAGTCCACGATCCCGGCTCCAGGAACGTGAAGGGCCTCCAGGCCGCTGGCGTGAGGCTCGATGTCCAGGAGTTCCTCTCGACCGATGAGTCGGCACTCCACTCCGTTGGCACGACCGCGTTGGTGAAGCTCGTGGAGCCGACGGACCTCACCGGCATCAGTCGCCACAACAACCTTGCCACACAGTTCGTGGGGTATGTCGTACTGTTGACAGAACTCCAAGAGAGCTTCCCGTCCAGCCCGACAGTTGAGCGCCTTGGCAGAACCGGGCTTGTAATAGATACCGGAATGAATAACCCCAGAGTTCCGCCCGGTTTGATGAAGAGCCAGCCCTTGCTCTTTCTCCAAGATCGTGATCTCAACATCGCTATCGGCTGAGCGGATCTGAAAGGCCGTCGCCAAGCCGATAATTCCGGCCCCAACGATAATGATTCTGCGCGCCCTCCCCTGGGACTGGCGAAATTCCATCCTAGACTCCTATCACGGCTCCCCCAGCTAAGCGCCTTCGAGTATCTCGAGCCACTCTTTCAGCTGCCCTCTCGTGGGACGAGCGATCTGCCCCTGAACCTGGCCCCCTCGCATGAGTACAAAATTGGGCCACAGTTTGACCTTGAAGGAGCGACCGAGGGGCTTGCCTTTGCCATCGGCGATCTTCAGGTGCCGAACCTCAGGGTGGGCCGAGAGCAGAGTGTTCAGGTCATCCTGAATCGCTTTACAGTGTCCGCACCAAGAGGCTCCAAATTCCAGGAGAAGGGTTTCCTCAGAGGCGTCGAGTTCTCGTCGCTCGGGAGCGACTTCGCTCCACTCTTTTTGGTAGCTCATGACCTGCCCTTCGCGCTTAAAGCTAAGATATCCGGTGCTACAAGCATCCGCTATCGCTGGATGCTCAAGACACGCCTCAGAAGCTGAGCCAAGGCCTCGTTGGAGTTCTTGTTCGCCGCTCCCACTCGAAGAGTCAAGGCTGGCACCTTGGGTCTGCCGAAATCCTCTTGGGATAGCTGGGTGAGCGGAGCTTGCTCCTGAACCACCCGA
>CAZVVF010000847.1:0-2771 GCA_964630575.1 uncultured Burkholderiales bacterium
CCTGATGAGAGCCGAGAACGCCCAGAGCGCTCGTCAGATGTGGTGCGGCTTGCCCAAGTTTTTTCTGTTGAGCCAGAGCCCGAGCCAACGAAACCGTAGCTTGTTGCACCTCGGGCGACTGTGGCCCGAGTTTGAGCTTCAACTGCTCCAAAGCCCGGGTGAGCGCGAACTCCGCCTTGGCAGCGTTTCCGCTCCGCAAAAGAAGTTCACCGAGGTTGAGCCGCGCGATTCCGGCCTCCAACGACTTCTCGCCGAATCGCTCTTCATTGAGACGCAGCTGAATACCCATGAAGCGAGCTGCTAGATCCTCGTAGCCGTTCAGCGAAAGGGCCGTGGCAAACTCTTCGGCGACCGGTGGCCAACTCGATAGGTTCACTCTATCCTCGGCCAAAACCGCGGCGCAGGCTGCCTGAACGTCGGCGAGGACTTTCTCGCGCTCTTGGCTGGAGAAGGAGGCCAGTGCGAGTCCTGAGGTTCGAACGGCCTGCCAGGACTTATCTCCGAACTGGCTGCGAGCTAGCTCGTATGTGGCTTTTCTAACGTCGGGGCTATCGTGACTGCGACTCGGCATCGATAGGACGATGGCCAGGTGAGCCTCAATCGTTCGAGGGTCCGTAACACCGAATATCGACTCATAGTAGTCGAACGCTTTGCGCGACATCTCATCGGCCTCGTTCAGTCGACTCGTGCGCCTATAGAGCTGCCCTAGAAGCAGAGCCGTATCGCCGTATGACGAGTCTCGCTCGCTAATGTTGACAGCCTGCTCTAAGGCCGACCTTAGACTGCTCTCGGCTGCCTGCAGATCACCTGCGGCCATCGCCTCACGGCCTGCCTCAAAATGAGTCTTCCATCTTCTTTTGCCTATAAAATTGTTGAGTGCCACGTTACTCTATCCGATTACGTCTTATGATTTCGTCCACCGTCTGCGAGATAGCGCCGGTGGAGCGCTGCTGATAGGTCTACTCCCCGGATATTCGCCAAGGTCGTTAGCCAACCCAAGACGTCCGCAAATTCCCCCTCGAGGTCAACGTTGTCGTCGTTCTCTCTCTCAGTTTTCTGAAGGGCACTGGCTAACTCGCCAACCTCTTCCATAAACCACAGGAAGGTGCTAGCGACTCCCCGCTCCTGGTCCTTTTGACCGTACGTTCGGTCGATAAAGCTCTGAAATTCGCTGAACGAGAGATGTTCTCTATCCATGTGATGAGGCTTCCCGCTCTTAGGATAACGCTCCTTCGCACGGTTCGCGAAGTTTCCGTATCGGGCAGACGCCTTAGGAGGGGGTCGAGGTGCGGTCGCGCAGCTCGCCTAAGTCCGCTGTTTGGGCACGAAAGCTCTCCTCGATCGACTCGAATTGGAGACTGGTGTCTTCCGGCTCAAAGACCAGCTCTCCAAAAGCTCGCCTGACCTCGCGGACGATACTCTCCACGAAGAGGGCTCGGCCTTGCGGCTCCCGCAGGGCCGGAACGGCCGTCACTCGGTCACAAACGATGGGGTCAACGTCGGGGGTTCCTGTGGTTTCCACGCTCCCACCATTGCTCCCACCACGAAGGAGAAGCCTACGGGACTTGACCCCGTGAATCGAGATCCTCACCCGCAAGGTCCCGTAATATTGCACAAAACTGTGGCTATACACTTTGACGGCGCGCATCAAGGCCGAAGGCAGGATATCGTCGAAAAGTTTGTGTTCTCGGATCAACTCCTGCTGGCGGGCCGGGAAGCAAACCCCTGCGGCCTGTTCGATCCAGCCTTCTTCCGAAACCACAGCGGTGCGCTCCTGCCACCTATCGTCGTTGAAGAAGGACACGCATTTGGGCTCGTTTTTGACCCCTTCGTACTCCCACAGGTTGCCCAAAAAATGATAGAAATCCCTGCGGAACAACGGGAGTGGAGAGCGCCCGGGTAAACTCGGGCAGGTCAAGAGCGTCAAAGAATAGTCTGCCTTCTTGAATCCGTGAGCCACGTGTCTTCCGACCACGAATCGCTCCAAGCGTTCCTCTTGAAAGGCCCGCTTTTCATAGAGCTTCTCTATGAGAAAAAAGTTCCTGAGTGGCTCCAGCGGCCGGCTCGACTCGCCGTTGCGAACGTAGATCACACCGTTCACGTAGTGAGGTGGTTGGGGGCTCTCTGGAACCTCGATGACCAAAACCGCTCTGTCGGGCTTGCCGCTCAACTCAACGAGCTTCATACGAAAGACGGGGGCGGGGCTAATTCTTGAGCGACAGACCGCTCCCACCTTCTCCTTGATCCCATCCTCGAGCAGCAGTCCAGGAAAGCTGACCGGCACATTCTTCTCTTTGTCGGCAGCAACGCCGATGATGAGATGCCCGCCGTGAGTGTTGGCAAAAGAGGCTACAGCCTTGGCTAATTTCTTATTCTCGATCCAGTCAGACTTGTAGTCTAGGAGTACCCCTTCTTCTACCCCTTCCGTTTGGAGTTGATAGAGGTCCTCTTCATTCAGTTGCTCTAATTTTTTGTTAAACACACTCATGGTTTTTGCTGGATATATGATACACCAAAAAACGAACTCTGTGGAAGAACTTCCTGTCCTCTTGAAGATCCGTTTCGGAGCCTGGCAGAACTAGCCCATGGCGAACCCGACAAAAGAAAACGCCGAGGAAAACCTCGGCGCTTCTTGTTGCTTTGTTGTGCCCGTAATCTTTAGCCGAAGCCGACCCCACCGAGGCCAGGCTGCATTCCAGCGACGGACTGGCCGAGAACCGGACACTTACCGATGTTCTTGATATCGGTGATGTCCACTCCCGCCGGAATTC
>CAZVVF010000848.1:0-2769 GCA_964630575.1 uncultured Burkholderiales bacterium
GCCTCAATCGTGGGGCTCTCTAGATTCAAGACCCCTTCTAGGCGGTCCCCGTTCCCCAACAGCGGAACAGCGAGTTCCGAGCGCATCTCCAACTCGTAGTCCAACGGCACATAGGTCTCCGACCAAGGCGGCAATCTCAGGTCGTCGATGCGCAGGGAAGATTTGTGACGCGCCACCCAACCCGTAATGTGCTCACCGCCGGCCGACAACGCCTCCACCAGGGGCGCTTCTAAGTTCTCACCCCAAACAGCAGCGGTCACGAGTTCTGTGGCCGACTCATCGAGCAACCGAAAAATACCGTAGCGGGCGCCAGTGACCTCCAGCGCCATCTGAAGAATCGCCTCGAGCGTGGACTGCAGGTCCAGGGAGGAACTCACCATCCGTCCTGCCCGGCTCAGCCGCTGGAGTTCTAGAACTTGTCGACTCTCTCGGTCGACACGCTCCAACAGGTGAACGGCCTCCCGCTTCAACAACCCCAAGATCTCACGCGGAGGCTCACCCACCACCAGAAGATGCCCGAAGATCTGGCCGGAGCGCTCCAGCGGGATCGTCCCTGACGGATCCAAGGAGACGGAAAAATCTGGACTCAAGCCATCGGCGAGCGAGAACAACTCCTGCACGGCAGCCTCTGTGCCCGTACCCTCATCGAGCGAGCGCTCAACAGACTCGAGTCCCTCCAGGAATATCTTCAAAAGCTCATTCAAACCTCGATTAAGATTTGTAGACTCAGCCCATCTTCCTTTAGCCCGAGCAAGTCGGGCCAGGAGATCTGACCTCGGGAGCCGCAGGTCGCGGCATGCGAATGATCCACAGTTGTATAAGAGTCTTCGATCTTGAGAGATCGGCCCAGTTTTACCAGCAAGCTTTCAACCTAAAGGAGTTTGCCCGCTACCCCTTCGAGTCGTTCACGCTCCTCTACCTGCGCGACCAGCAGAGTGAATTTGAGCTTGAGTTGACCGCCAATCATGAGCGAGAAACCCCCTACGACCTAGGCAACGGCTACGGACATCTCGCCATTGCCTGTGACAACCTAGAGGAAGTGAGAGCCCGAGTTGACGCCGCCGGCGGGACACCAACGGATATCAAGTCGCTGGACTTTGACGGCAAGCTCCTGGGACGATTCTTCTTTGCCACCGACCCCGACGGCTACAAGATCGAGGTCTTGGCTCGGGAGGGACGCTTCGCCTAAGCGAGCGACCCACACTTTCGAAAACCGTCCAGAGCCGATGGAGCAGCACCAGGAGCGAGCCCCAAAACAAACCGACTTGGTAGAAACAGAGTTCTTGGTTTTAACATCCCGACAACAAATCTGCTCCAGAATCCACGTTCAGAACATCCTCTGTGCGATACCATCCTAAAAAGAACGAACTGAGGAGCCAAAAATGAAGCAGCGCAACACAACAAGAAACGAAGGACGCTTTCCAGTAAGAATGAGAATCACCTCAGAAGGTCTCCCTCACTACCAAGCGGACAT
Source organism: uncultured Burkholderiales bacterium (assembly GCA_964630575.1). GTDB lineage: Bacteria > Vulcanimicrobiota > Xenobia > Xenobiales > JADMJV01 > JAEXNA01. Next base: position 1,475 of record CAZVVF010000848.1, read on the forward strand.
TCTCGATCTTTCAGAGGGGGGAGCCAAGGTCAAGCTACGGGCCACTCCCAACACCGATCTCAAGAATCAGAGAATCCCATTCGGGGCCACAATTCCAGCTCAGGTCTACGCCGCCTTCGAAGGCATGGCACGAATCGCTTGGTCGCAACAAACGCTAGACGGTTTCGAGATCGGTTTGCAGTGGGAAAACCTCAGCGCCAAGGCCACAAAAAAGCTCAAAGAAGCTCTGCTCTTGGCCGCCCTCTAGGGGGGAGAGGGTTCTGCCTCATCCCCTCGGACCCGGCAGAATTCCAAGCTTGACCAGAATCGCCTCGATCTCACCGATCCGTTCAGCAGGTCCCCGAAACAAGATCTGTCGAGACGGCCTATTCATCGTCACACTGACGCCCGGAACCAGACCGTGGAGAGTCTGGCGAAGGTTGCGCCCATCCTCTCGGCTACCAGAATAGGGAACACAAAGGCGCCCAGGGTCGTGGTAAAACCAAGTCTCCTGAGCGCTCGTTAGCCCTATTGAGCCTAAGAGATAGGCCGCGAGAAGGAACCCTCGAACTCTAATGCGTCACCAAGACTGGGCAGGTCGCAAAGTGTATCGTCTTTTCCGTTTCGCCGCCGATCAGCCAGCGCCTCAGCCCGCCTTTACCGTGACTTCCCATGACGATGAGGTCAGCCTCCATCTCGTCTGCGAATTCAACGATCCCAGAAATTCCGTGAGTTTGCTTCACGGTGCAGATGATATCGAGGTCCGATACCGCGTCAGCCAGACCGGCCAGGTAATCCTGAAAAAAGACAACGCCGGCTCGATTGGCATCAATGATGACTTGAGACTGCATCTCCAGTTGATTCACACCCGCATAGAGGTGGAGTTCGGCCCCAAACTGTCGAGCGAGTTCACAAGCCTTAGCAAAAGAGCGTTCCGAGGCCTCTGAACTGTCGACGGGAGCGACGATTCTCTTGACCGTACCAGAATCTGAGGCGTCGGAAGCCAAGACGTGACCGCCCACCACAAAGACAGGAACCGTTGCGCCTCGAATAACCTTGGTGGCCACCGAGCCCAAAAGCCAGCGACCCAATCCGCCTCTACCGTGACTCGCCATCACCACCATATCGGCCTTTTCGCTGTGAGCTAGAATCTCCGACGCCGGTTCTCCTATTGTCATCTCCGTGTCAACGTTCTCCACCCCAAGTTTGCTGGCGCAGGACTGAAGATACTCGAGAATCATGCCGCCCAAATACTCGTCGCTCAACGCGTTGGAAGTGGGTATAGAAAGCTCCGGAAGAAGATAGACGGTACTGGG
>CAZVVF010000849.1:0-2767 GCA_964630575.1 uncultured Burkholderiales bacterium
CACCACTGCTGACTGGATCATGATCCGGTTGTGGGTGATGCGCGGCCCGGGCTCGATGCCGGAGATGCCCGCACCACTGGTGGCTGGATCATGATCCGGCTGTGGGTGGTGCGCGGCCCGGGCTCGATGCCGGAGATGCCCGCACCACTGCTGACTGGATCATGATCCGGCTGTGGGTGGTGCGCGGCCCGTCGCGTTCATTTGAGGTGCCCGCACCACTGTTGACTGGATCATGATCCGGTAGTGGGTGGTGCGCGCCCGCTTGCGGCCCCTGTCGTTCGTTTGCGGCCGCTGCCGCGTTCGTTTGCGGCCCCGTCGGCTGCTCTCACTTATTTGAGCACCACTGCACCGGCTAGAGGCCCCCCAAAGCGCTCTGGCTCTTCGCCCGCCTTTTGGCGGTCGACCCCGATCATTCTAAGCCGTTGGTATTACGGCTCCGCTTCGATAGAAACCATTCTGGCTAGCGTCAACTTGGCCACCTTGGATGTACAGCACATCTTGCAATTTTTGAACACTGTAGCCTTCTAGTTCGGCTGGGCTGCGGTGCATGACGAAGGCTACCGGCCTGCCCTCTTTGTCTTGGCCAAGTAGGGCCGCGTTGAGCGTGTTTCGACCTTTTTCAAAATGGAGTTCGGAGTTCTTTAGTAGAACTCTGCCTGGCTCATTCATGGCGTGGTCTAAGGCGGGATTCTCGTCGTAGCGCACATAGGTGTCCACGATCCAAGCCATGGTTTTTAGCTGACCAGCCTCCTCTGAGGCAATAGGATGAGGCTCAGCGCTGGCGATGCTGTCGCGGTCGACTAGCTTCTCCAAAACGGGGCGAGACCAAAGAGGGAGTCTATCAATCATAGCTCATTCTATGAAAAGTTAGAGAGCAGACCGGTTTCTGGGGTGTTAACCTTTTACAAGAAGTGATTCGGGACTAGTTGTCCCTGAGAGAAGTGTTGCCTGGAGTTCACAAGAAAGGTGATGAGCATTGACAGATTTTTAGGGGCATTTTCGCAAAATTTGCTCGCCGGTCTGAAGGTCTGGTATCTACCGTGACTCAATACGAAAGAAGCTTTTACCTAGTTGTTTCGATGGCTCTTGAAGCGATACTGGCCATACAAAGACGTGGGGATGAGGGGTGGCGAAGTGACTGAATATACAGAGCCTTTTGCACTAGACTGGGAGAGTTTGGTAGGGGGAACCGTTGCTTTTCTGAAATTTTTGCTCGGGCTTTACGGCGTACCAGATTCATCTTCTCAAACCTTGCCAGAACTCTCGAGTCAGGAAACTCGGATAGTGGCTCGATTGGAGGATGGAGGCGAGGCCGATTCTGTTCGCCGGACGCTAGAACGACGCTTGCAAGCTCTGTCCTTGCCTGGCGACTCAGTCGAACGGGTGAGCGACAGCAGGCTAAGAATTACGACCAGGCTGCCTAAAGGTCAGAGCGGTTTGGTTGGACGCATCCTTGCGACAGGGCTCGTGGTTGTAACTCACAGGGACCAGGTCCTTTTGGACTCGTCCGATTTTGAGAAAGCTGAATTTTGGCCTATTGAACAAGAGAGTTGGCAGCCGCGGGGTGTCAAATTGACTCTGACAGACGAGGGAGGCAAGAAGTGGTCGAGAGACACCGCAGCCCTAATTGGAGAAGACATAACGGTGATGCTCGACGGTGTCATTCTTATGAGTCCCAAGCTCATGGAGCGCATTTCTACGGGTGAACTCGTGGTTTCGGGACCGGGCATTCCCGCTGATGAACTTGTGTTCTATGTGAACTGCGGGGCACTCTCGAGTCCACTTGAACTCATCGAGATTGAGGACGCGAGCCTTGTTCACTAACAAGGCTGTCTGGGGAGTCTTGCGTTGCTCATCTGGTAAGCCGTGACCATTCAAGAACGGTCCCCAGTCGATGTTTCCTAGTGTTTGTCGATTGGGGTCAAATGTGTTCACGCAGAGTTGTCGATGGTGTCTTTTCTACGATTGTGCAATAGGGATAGCAAAGACATCGAGGTCGGCTTATAGACAGGTGTGAGTTTATTCTCGTCTATTCTGGGTTCTGTTTACGAAGTTTTGAGTAGGAACGGGCTCTCCCAAGGAAGATGGCCGAGCAGCTTCTTCAACTCCAGGTTATGGGGTTCATAGATTTCTTGAAGACGAGACTTTAACACCGGGTCGAGTCGTGGCGGGTCGTCTCCCAGATTCCGGAAGAGGTGGCCTATCGACTTTTGGAGGCTGATCGGGACAATTCGGTTGAGACCAGAGAGATGGGCCAATTTCCTGACTTTGGAGGCCACCGGGCCCGCAGACTGGTTTTTTGCGGAATGCTTCGAGGGGAACTCGTCTGGGCTTATGTTCAAGAACTCCGCGCATTCTTGAAGAACAGCGTTCGGCTCTCGAATCAGAGCTTGAAAGGAGAGCGTTTTGACCCGGTGTTCCTGAAAGAGCGTTCGAAAGCGTCGAAGGTGAGGCGCGTAGATGCCCATGTCGAAGTAGTAGATGTAAGGCACGGCTCTCGTGTCTTCGGACAAGAGATATCGTCGATAGAGTTCTTCGGCGTTTTCCAGATGGAGGGGAGAAATAGCTTTGTCTCGTTGCTCCAACCATTTTTCGACACACTCGCTGAAGGTTTGCTTCTCGACTCCCCTGGAGTACTTGGACCACCAGTTCGAATAGGCTCTGGCCACTGGCTCTCTGAAGATTACGAGAAATTTGGCTTCGGGACAGTGTGTCTGGATGCGTTCGGCGACCCAGGGGCAGTGAAAGTAGCCGGGACTGCAATCAC
>CAZVVF010000850.1:0-2765 GCA_964630575.1 uncultured Burkholderiales bacterium
TCAGGAATGATGTCAGCCTGTAGGGTGACATGTTTGGGGTCTTCGGCGAATGACGCTATTCCGTTCACTTGGCCGTAACCTAGGTTGGAACCCATGAAGACCTTCTTGTAGTTCAAGGCGACGCCGTTGGGGGAAGGGTCCAGATCGTAGCTCTCCTGATTCTGGTCGAGCACGCTGCTTGCTACCTGGTCGGTTTCCTGTTTGATGTCTAAGGCTTTGATGTAGTTATTGGTTTGTTCTCGTCCCCTGGGACGTCCGTTGCTGAGTGGGTAATTTCTTAGTAGCATGTGTGTGGCTCTCCTCTTGTTACTATCCTATGGGAGAGGTCTCAAAAAAAGCTAAAAACATGGGGTCGGCGCTGCGGTGGGATAGCCGAACTCAGGGGGGTCGTGAAAAGGCGCCCTCAGGGACGGCTGAGAGGTCTAGAAAAGCTCAAGAAAAGCGAGCTTGCGGGCAAAAAAAAAGGCCTCCGAGTGATTCGGGGCCGACCAAGAAGTGTGCTTAACCATGTTCTCCCACATCTTTGGAGTCGGTCTACCCCCCTTTTGAAAAAGTTCTCGATATTTTTCAAAAGGGCCGGGTCCTGAGGGACTCTTCCCGAAGCGGCAGAAATGCCACTGGAGCGCGTATGAGTGATATGTTCCATCCTCGTCTTTGCTGGAGGAACGCCCATCTTCAAACCATCACCCGGGGTCTGCTCAAGATCTCACCGAAGATTCCCTGGCATCGCGTCCATCTTCAGACAGACCACGGTGATTATCTCAGTCTGGATTCTTTGACTCCCGTAGGCCCTATCCAAGCTAGGCTTCTCGTTCTGCACGGTTTAACGGGATGCTCAGGGGCGAGCCCTATCGCTGAGCTGGCCTTGGAGTTGGCTCAGCACGGAGTGGAGACCTGGGCTCTGAATCTTCGTGGGGCCGATCGCGTGCGTCCCACTGTCCCCCGGCTCTATCACGCTGGTTGCACAGATGACCTAGAGGCTGTTTTTCGACAGCTTCCCCAGGATCTTCCCTGGAGGTTTGTGGGATTCTCGCTGGGGGCGAACCTTCTCTTGAAGTGGTTGGGTGAAGAGGGAGGCAAGAGGATTCCAGGCGCACGCGCCATGGCCGTGTCTTGTCCCTACGATCTGGCTCAGTGTTCGGCAAATTTGGAAAAGACTTGGATAACTCGGTGTTACCGCTTCGTCTTGGTCGAGCGATTGAAGACCATCGTGAGAGATTTCCTAAAAGGCCATCCAGGAACGTTGGACCCGGCCTCGCTTCGTGAGTGTCGAACGTTTTTCGATTTCGATGAAAATATCACAGCGCCGCTTCACGGTTTTGCCGGTGCGCACGACTATTGGGCCCGAAACAGTTCCGCCCAATTCTTAAAGGATATTGAAGTCAACACGGTCTTGCTTCACTCCTATGACGATCCTTTTCAGCCCGATCCCCCCCGGAGTGTTCAGAACGACAATCTCAGTTGGGAGGTCCATTCCCACGGGGGGCATTTGGGCTTCCACCAGCACTGGAGTGAGGACTGGCTGCTCCGGAGACTGGTCAAGTTCTCCGTCGAATCAGCTTGAAGGGATCTCGAGTCTGGCTGAACGCCGCCCAGCTAGGCGGCTGTGCTTTGTTGGTCTCGCTGAGACAGCCAGTCTGCGAATTGGGTTTCGTCCATGGCCGTCTGGGGTTGGACGGTCGGAACTTGATCCACAGAGTTCAGCAGATTGTCTGCTAAGTGAAATCCGTTGGGATCGACTCGCTCAAGGCGACCGTGGCAGTAGTTCTGATGCATGCGCATATACTCTCGTTCCGAGAGTCCCTCGGTGGCAATGTTCTCGGCTAGTCCCTTTTCCACCAGTGGGTAGAGCGCCTCATCGGCGACTAGGTAGGCGGCGGTGTTTTCGGCCAGATATTCGGAGGCGTCGTGTTTGGCGTAGTCTCGAATGACCTGGTTGGTGGTTGAGGCCAGTTTGTGAGCCCCTTTCCAAGCCGCCTGATCACTGACGTTTCCTAAGGATGCATCGAGAGCGTGAGCGAATTCGTGAAGCAGAACGAACGGGGAGAGGTTGTCGTCCTCGATCCCTAAGACGTTGGCCACGGTGTTGTAGGCACCTACAACCTGAGGGTGTTCCAAGGTCGGCATGTAGTTGGGAAATGTGTCGCCACCATCGTGGTCGTAGACCTCCAGTTTGGTCCCGAAGTCCCGCACTCTCTCAAGAGCTTGCTTGGGGTAGGCGCTCAAGGCTTCTACAACATCGCAGACAGACTCGCAATCCGGTGCCTTACGGATCATCGAACGAATGATCTGCTCCTTCTCGGCTGTTGGAGTTTCTGAGCCGATTGTGACCAGGTCGCCATGGTCGCAGCGAGTGCATTCCGGTTGGGCCTGAGGGCTAGGGGCCGCCGTCGCTCGTGGAGTCGATGATTGGATTCGATTGATAGTGTTCACGAGCCTATGGTGTCAGAATCCTGATTCGGTTTGATTGCGATTTCGTGAACGGGTGGCAAATTCAGCAAATTGTTGAGCCAGAGTGTGAACAGGGTAACAGCTGAGTAGCGAAACTGTTACCGTCCGGTTCTATTGCTGGTTCTTTTTCTCTCAAAAACCGGGGCATCTCCGTCTAAAAGGCTCTCAAGGCCCGTGTTTACTGGGTTCCAAGCCCAGTAAACGCATTTCGCCGGGGGGTTGACACTCGGCGGGGAGTGCTGTAGATTGCATTTACTCTAGTCACGGAGTCGCCCCACCGAGCGAGAGAGGTGGCGAGGACTAACTCCCTTTGC
>CAZVVF010000851.1:0-2765 GCA_964630575.1 uncultured Burkholderiales bacterium
AGCCGACCCCACGCCAAGCCCCCAAGACAGCCCCACGCGAGACAGCGTCAAACTGGGCTCTCGCAGCGCCTCTTGGATGACAGACGCGATCGCCATAGCGCAATTCACCGGCTCCGGCTTTCTTTACAAAGAGGCGGCCAAGAGCGCCGCCGCCCAACAAGAGCGAGTGCCCCCGCTTTCGGATGCGCCTATCGTCAGACTCGAAGACCCCTTTCTGATCGCCCCCGGCTGGACAACCCAGCCCGAGAAATTCGACAACCTAGTGGGCCACCTGCTCAAGGACAAGGCCAATGGAGAGCGGGCTGTTTACCTCAAAGAGGGCCAAGCCTACAGCGACAAAGAGTGCAGTGTGCCCACCGAAATTACAGAGGCCGACAAGGTCTTCGTGGCCGTCTACGACAGCACCTTATCCCCACCTCACAAAACCGCCGGACAACTGGACAAAGCCGTCGAGATGATCAAGTCCGTACAGGGCGAAAAAGTCGACGTCCTGGGCTACAGCTTGGGCGGAATCGCCGTCCGCAAGATGCTCGACGATCAACTCGAACCCGTGGACCAAGTGGCCTTTCTGGGAACGGGCCACCAGGGCAGCCGCTTTGCCGCCCTGGCCAATTATATCGTCCGCCGAGACATCAAGTTCGCCATGAAGCTTGCCAACATCGATGCGACTCATCTTCCCGCCATGGAATGGATGATGCCGGTCGACCCCAAGAATCCTGAGGCCAGCCCCAAACTGTCAGCCCTGAACGCCAACCTGGACAGACAACGAAGCCAAACCACAGACATGATCAGCATCGGCAGCGAAGGCTTCTCGACCATCACCAACTCCTGGGGCGGCGTCGAGGGCGGCGACGGGCTCGTGCAAAACTCTAGCCTCGATCTCGCTGGCGTCCCCACCGTAAAGCTGCCCGGTCGAGGCAACAAGCAACACGGAAACCTACCCAGTGACACCGATGCCTTCAAGGAACTGATGTCCTATTTCCACTGGCAACCCCAACCACCCGTGGCCTAACTCAAAACCCGTTTGAGATATAAGCCTGCCGAAGTATGCTATACTACCGCGCATGGAGATCCCACCCATCGTAGCTGAGTCCGATCATTGGCTCGCCATCAACAAGCCCTCTGGAATGGTTATCCATCGCTCGCGCGGTGCCAATGACCGATACACCCTGGTCCGAGTCATGCGAGATCATCTCGGGCCCAACGTTTTCCCCGTCAATCGACTCGACCGAGCCACCTCGGGGATAGTGCTCATGGCTCGTTGCAAGGACAGCGCGCGAGAACTGTCCACAGCGTTTGCCGAGCGCAAAGTGTTTAAGACCTATGAAGCTGTCGTGCGTGGCTGGCCCCCCTTGGGCCCGGAGGATGAGTTTCTCATCGATCGCGAACTCAGCGGCAAAGTCGCCTCGACTCGGATCCGGATCCTGCACAAGGTCCTGCTGGACGAACAACTGGGACTGCACCCTCAAACTCGACTCGCTCGGCTGAGACTCTTTCCCAAAACAGGGCTCTTCCACCAAATCCGGCGTCACCTGAGAGGCTGGGGCTACCCCATCATCAACGACCACAAACACGGCGACCGACCTCTCAACAGAGCCTTTCACGCTCGATTCAAGATCAAACGCATGCTGCTCCACTCGCGCGAAATCACGTTTCCCTTCGGCGGAGAGACCTTCACCGCTCAGGCCGATTGGAGCGGAAGGGGACGGGGATTGCTCCATCATTTGGGCCTTATGCCTGAAGCCGGAGTCTGCAAGTGAGCCGCCCCGTCCTGTTCATCAACCCTCCACGACGTCACGACGGTACGCGCTCGCTCTTCAACAACGCCACACTCACCCTGGCCTCCTATCTGGTCCGCAACGGTCAGCCCGCCTTCACCTACGCGGCCAGTGGCCCGGACTGGAAATACGATGTACAGCGCTGGCTCAAGACCCACAACCCCTCGGTCGTGGCCATCTCCTGCAAATGGTGGGACACCCTCTACGGGGCGGTCCAACTAGCCAAGTTCATCAAGTCCCTCGACCCCGATATCCGATGCGTTGCTGGGGGACAAACGGCAACCAGCTTTGCCAAAGAACTGGTCAGCAAAACCGACTTCGACGCCGTCATCAAAGGAGACGGTGAACGCCCGCTCTTAAACTATGCCAGAGGCCAAGCTTCGAGCAATATCATCACAGCAGACGGCGAAGACCTCCCCATCAGCTACATCCAAAAGAGCACGGACAACGAAGATCTCACCCTGATCAAGGACCTCACCGAGATCGCTGACCCCCTCCTGCTCAAGTCGGTGGGTCATTCAGCGCCCTACATCTGGACCGGAAAGGGCTGTCGCTGTGCCTGCCTGTTCTGCGGAGGGTCGGCGCTGGGGCAAAAGAAACTTTTTGGGCGCAAGGGCTACCTCTACCGCCCCATCGATCACGTCGTAAACGACATGGAAGTCATGGCCAAGTGGTCGGACAACTCCATTATGTTCGACTTTGACCCCATCGCCGACCCCCTGAAGGCCGACTACTACAAGGAGCTTTTCGAGCGACTCCCCAGCAAGGTCTACCACCTCTTCTTCTACAGTTGGTCCCTGCCCAGCCTCGACTTCATCGATCTCCTCGAAGAGCGTTTTCAGTCCGTCTTTCTCTCCCTAGATGCCCAGTGCTACTCGCAGAGATTGCGCCAAGAACTGGCCGCCAAGAATCAACTCAAGCCGTTCCGCCCCAATGCGGACTTCGAGAAGACCATCGAGCGAATCAGCCAGTCCAAAAACATGGAAA
>CAZVVF010000852.1:0-2763 GCA_964630575.1 uncultured Burkholderiales bacterium
TGCCGATAAAGGTGGAGTTCTGGCGATTCTCTTCCAGCTTGCGCTCGAAAAATTGGAGCGCTCTTTCCGGTTGTCCGAGTTCCATGTAGGCGTCGCCGAGGCTGACCATCGAGGCCGCGTAGGACGGCTCGACATCCAGAGCTTGCTGAAAGAAATCGACAGCGATGCTCGGCTTTCGACGGTTGGTCAAGTAGATGTGGCCCAAACCGTGGAGCGCCTGGTAGTGACGGGGGTCCAGTCGGACCGTCTCCTGGAAAGCTTCGAAGGCGTAATCTGGCATGTCCAGGGTCTGAAAGGCTTGAGCCATTCTGTAGCGGGCATCCACCGACTGTGGGTTGAGTTCAACAACCTTGCGGTAGAGTCCAATGGCCTCATCGAACTGACCCTGTTCCATGTGGACATCGGCCAGGAAGAAGTTGGTCTCCAGGTCGTTCGGGTTGAGTTTGATGGCCTGCTTGAGTTCGCTGGCGGCCTCTTGAGGGCGCTTGGCCTTGAGGTAGGCGCGACCTAGATTGAGGTGGTACTGGGCGTCGTGAGGTTTGAGCTCAACAGCCTTTCGGTAGGCTTCGATGGCCTGCTCGGGCTGATGGAGTTCATCCTTCATCAGACCCAGGTTGTAGGCGGCGAACGCATCTTTGGGGTTGAGTCGTGCCGACTCACCGTAGTGAGTCGCTGCGGCTTCGAAATCTTTTTGCCGGTGGTAGGCTTGAGCTAAGCTGTAGTGGGCATAGGCGTCTTGAGGATTGATCTCCAGGGCCTTGCGAAAGCCTGTGATGGCGCGGTCGATGTCACCGAGTTGGAGTGCCGTTGTGCCGAGTTCGTAGACGGCTTCGGAGGACTCAGGATCGAGTTCCACGGCCTTTTCGTAACAGTGGATGGCCAGGTCCGGTCGGTACATCTGCTTGCAGCACTCGGCCAGTCGCAGGTGAATGCGAGCGTCGCTGGGGTCCAAGTCGAGGGCTTTTTGATACTGCTTCATGGCCCGCTTGTACTTGGTTTGTTTCATGAAGATTCGCCCTAGGGCAAAATGAAACTTACTGACTTCCGGGTCGAGCTCAATGGCTCTTTCAACGTGGCGAAGCGCCAGGGCGCTCATGTTTTCTTTCTCGTAGATCAGACCCAGCTCGTAGTGCGAGTCGGCGTATCGGGAGTTCCCATCGATCGCCCTTTGAAAGCTCGTGATGGCGAGCTTGTTTTGCGAGAGTTGGGCAAAAATTTCGCCGCATTGGTAGTGGGCTTCCCAGAGGTCTGGGTTGATGTCCAACGCGCGCTTGAGGCTCTGCAGAGCCAGTTCTGGTTTTTGAAAGTATTTGTAGGCGGTTCCGAGTTGGTAGCGGGCGAAGGCGTCTTTGGGGTTGATGACGATGGGGCGCTCGAGCTGCTGGATGGCGGTGTCGAACTTCGACTTATAGATGGGGCGAAGCTCGGGGCTCGAGAACTTGTTGTGCAGATAGGGATCGTACTCGAAGGCACGCGCCCATTCCTGAAGCGCGAGCTGAAGCTCGCCGCCCTTGGCAAAGAGAAATCCCCTGTGAAGATAGCTCATGGCATGCCGCGGCTGGAGCTTGATGGCTGTCTCGTATTGCTTTACGGCTTCTGCCGTATTGCCAGCATCTTCATGGGCAAACCCAAGGCGAAAGTGCGCCTCGGGGTTCTCCGGTTGCAATTTTACTAGTGTAGAGTACTTTTGTACTTCTGGTGAGGTAACTTCAGCCATCTTGGAGTCCTAATCAACCACCCTGTGAGTCGCTGCGCAAAGGGTCGCACAGTCTCTCCGTCATTTCTGTTGAGCGTATTCCAGAGCCCGTGTGGGGGCTCCTGCCCTTGGCGGAACGGGAGAGTGAGAGGTTTCGCTCTGGGTCTTATCAAACCACAGCGCATGATCTCTTTTGGAGCAACAAATCTGTGGACGCTGGAGAAGCAGGACTTAGGTGAGCACTACCGTTGGGCGAACAACGACAACCTACGACGACTCTCGGGCGGCTATCCCCGCCCTCGCTCGACTCACGACGTAGAAGCTTGGTACCAGAGTGTCGTCAGCGACGTGACTCGCGAAATCTTCTCGGTTAAGACGCAGACCGCTCAGCACGTGGGCTGGGCCCAGTTTTCTTTTCTCAACTACGTGAGCGGGTCAGCCGAGGTCGGGATCGTGATCGATGAGCAATATTGGCGTCAGGGTTACGGTCACGATTCGTTGGTGGCCCTGATCAAGTACGCCTTTGAGGATCTCCGCTTACACCGATTGAGCGCCGAAATTTTGGCCATCAATCTTCCCTCGAAGAACCTCTTTGAGAAGGTCGGATTTCGCCAAGAGGGGACCAAAAAGGAAGCTTATTTCACGAGTGGACGGTTCTTGGATGTCGAGATTTTCGGTCTGCTCTCCCGAGACTTCACCTGCCCGGTTCCCAAGTCCCAACCCGATTAGAGGTTCGGCCTGGGCCAAAAAGCGTGAAGGATCATACCCCCAAAGCCAAAAGCCGAGGGCTATACACGAAGGAGAAGTTCGGTGAAACCAGTTCTGTGGAAAGATAATAAAGTTCAAATGGTCGATCAGCGGCTCTTGCCGACCCAAGAGGTCTGGCATACCTATGAGGATGCTGATGCTGTGGCCGATGCGATCAAAACGATGGTCGTACGAGGAGCCCCCGCCATAGGCGTGTCGGCGGCCTATGGTCTAGCCTTAGAGGCGGCCAAGTTTCAGGGTGAGGCGAGCGATCTTCTCAATCTTCTGAGGGAGAAAGCCAAGGTTCTCGAAGCCACCAG
>CAZVVF010000853.1:0-2760 GCA_964630575.1 uncultured Burkholderiales bacterium
TGGAAGTGCTTCGGCTTCTTTCTGGTTCTCTATCTCTTTGCCACTGTCCTAACCTTGGTCACGGTGCCCCACGCCGTAGACCCTTTCAAGGAACCGGGAGCCCCGTGGCTTGTGATCCTCGTGAGCATCTTGGCGCTGTGCAATATCCCTCGTGCGCTCTACCAAGAGAGACCGGGCCAAGCCTTCTTGTCCTCGGGGACTCTCATCCTGAGCCTGACGACACTGTTTGGTATCGCACTCTTTCCAAACATGTTGCTCTCGAGCCTAGACCCAGCGAACAACCTCAACATCTACAATGGTGCCTCCTCAGAGTCCACCCTCAAGCTGATGCGGAATATTGCCTTTCTAGGATTGCCCTTCGTCCTGTCCTACTCGGCAGTCGTGTTCTGGGTCTTCCGGGGAAAAGTCAAACTCGACGAGACGAGTTACTAGATCTGTTAACATTCTCTTCAACTCTCAACGGATGCTTTCAAGCTAGGTTTGAGACCTTATGAAGATTAGCAGCACAATTAAACCACAAATAAAAACACAAAAGACTCCCGCTCCCGACAGCAAGACTTCGGCCCCTGCCGAGGGCTCCTTCGGCGACGAGTTTCTCTCCTCTGCCAAAGCGGAACTACCGAAAGCTCTCGCCTACTCAACCCTTGCTGGCGCCACTGCGGGAATCGCTGGGCACGTGATGTCTCAGGCGAGCCTCATGGGTGCAGGCTCCTCCCTCGGTTTGGGTGCCGCCGCCGGTGCTGCTCTCGGAATCGTGGTCGGTGTCGGTGTCTCCATCTTTCAGGCATTGAATCCCGAGGCTGCCGCCCAGCCCGCTCCCGTGAAAAGCCAACCAGAGACCCCACGAACGGAGCCCACTCCAGCCAAACCACCAGCCCCCACAGCCGGTGAGGTCTTTACCCAGGACGCCCTCAAAACGGGTAAGAAAATCGATCAGAGAGTCCTAAACATGGAGAGCCTCCTCAAAGCCGAGAAGCTCCAGTTGAAAACAGTGGGAAGACAAGGCGCCAGAGAAGCCAGCGAGGTCAACAAGTTTCTACAAAAGGCAGAGGCCAGCCACAAAAAGAGTTCTAGCTCTCGACCAGCCGTGGCCAAGGCCGAGGGGAACATCGATGCCCTCAAGTCTCAACTGGCAAAGCTCAAGAACCAGCAGCAACGAGTGATGAGAATGCAGGTCGATATCCAGGCCATCAGAGAAGAGACCCTCGATCGTGGGGCCTACTACTCTGCTCCGCGGGCTGATGGTCTCGAAAAGGACATCGCCACCGAAATGGCACGCATCCAGCAATCTCTCAAGGCTTAGGCCCAACCTTCCTTGCGCCCTCTGAGGGCGCAAGGAACCTTACCCTGTGACGTTTTCTTGACGCTGCGCGGCCACAATAGGCCCATCCTAAATCAGCGGGAGACTCGTCCGTGCAAACGACTGCCATCAGACCCCAAGGCTCGTCCTTGTCCATAGCTAGGTTCGCTCTCAAGCCCTCAACGGCAGAGGCCGCGAAACCTACTTCGGAGAGCGCTACAAAGGATCAAATCCCTGACCAGTTGAGCTTGAGCGAAAGAGCGAGACGTTCAGACGGTGTGAACAAGCGCCTCCAAGGACTGTCCCAAATGAGCAGCCAGCTCTTAGGCCGGTCCGTTCGCCCGAGTCCGAATCACGCGACATCCGTTCAACGCTATGAGCCCGAGAAGGCTCTCCCTGGAAAGGCCCACACGAGCGCGCAACTCGATCGAGAGCGCCAGAGATATGGCCACATCACCAACGGAATCAAGACTGGCAAGGTCCAGCAGTTCAAAAACTCAAACAAAAAGGCCGTCGCCCTCGTTATCGAGGGCGGGAAATCCACCTCGGGGTACCAATCCTACGGGATCCGCACAGGCAGCAATCGGCTTGACGTCAAGCTGGCCAAGGGCGTCGACAATGTTGTCGCTCTCGGTCGAATCGCCGACTTCTACAGTCAGCAACCAGAACACTTCCAGGGCGCGGTGGACCAGATCACTGTGGAGGCCGGCCCAAACCCCAAGAACGACTATTGGGCCGAACGCTACTCCATGCCAGGTTTTCGGTCCGCGGCCGTTGGTGGAGGGGGAAGAATCACCTTCTTCAACGGCCTCGACCAACTCAAGGAAGGTCCCTTCAACCACGAGTTCGGGCACAACGTGGGTTTTGCCGCCAGAGAGGTTCAGGACCGCGCTGAGCGCAAGGCTGGCACCTTGGGCCAAGCCCGGCGCCGAGACAGGCAAACCGGTGATCACCGAAGCCCCAATATCCCGCGTGGCTACAGCGAAGTGATGAGAGGTGACGGGAACTCCATTTCCTCTTACGGGAACCGCTCTGTCGGTGAAGATTTTGCCGAGTTCTACGAGGAGTTTCGGGCCGCCCAAGATCGTGGTGGGCAAGCGGTCGAGCACCTCAGGCGTGAGTATCCCAACAGGTTCAAGCTGTTTGAAGAACAGGTTTTCGTTCACTGGTTCAAGAGGTAGAGGACCCTTGATAAGCTCTCTAGAGCAATACTGGCGCGCGCGTGCTGAGAGCCTGCTACTCTCCGACATTCGAACTGAGCTCTACGAAGATCTTCGAGAGATGCTCGCCTGCCGCGATCTTGGCCCCTCAGCACGAGTTGAGCAGTGGTTGGAGACGGTCGAAGCGGAGTTTCTCAGGCAATATGAACAGAGTGAAGAATCGCAATCCCCTTCCCACGAACTCGTAACCCTTGCCGAACTCTTCTCGTCAGAGGGCGTGGAAGCTTGGCTTGAGGCCTT
>CAZVVF010000854.1:0-2757 GCA_964630575.1 uncultured Burkholderiales bacterium
ACGAGATTCGAACTCGCGACCCTCGCCTTGGCAAGGCGATGCTCTACCACTGAGCTACTTCCGCAAGTTTGGGAGTCTGCTTTCTCCTCATCGAGGCTAGCTCCTCCCGACATCGACCGGTCTCATCTGGTGGGCGAGAAGGGACTTGAACCCCCACGGATTGCTCCACCAGATCCTAAATCTGGCGCGTCTGCCAATTTCGCCACTCGCCCCGGGTGAGTCCGGCTGTCGAATGCTTTTGTATATTACAGAGATCATTTCGCTTCGTCAAGAGCTAGTTTGAGTTTGTTTTCAAGTATCTAGAAAAAAAAGAAAAAGGGCGCCGAATGGCACCCTTTTTTCGTAGCGTGAAGATAGGTCCGGAGTCCGTAGTGATGGGCTCCAGTCCTCTCTCCTACGACATGATCTGCTGAACCCACTTGCCGTGAAGTTTGCTGGACGACTTGGCCTTGTTGAGGTTCGTTTCACGAAACATCTCTGAGACTTTGGTTTTCGTCTCTTGCTGAATCTGATGGATCTGAGCTTGAGTCTTCTTTTTCTCAGACTCCATCTGGGCAGCAATTTGAGCTGCCTGATTCTGATCCGACGCAGCCGACTGTGCCTGCTGCATACCCTCGAGTTGTCCACCGGTACCGCCGCCGCCGCCAATGCCGCCGAATCCGCCACCGCCGCCGCCGAATAAATTACCAATTCCACCAAATGCCATATCGAGTCTCCATTCCGTCAGTTGTTCTTTCCATCAGTGTAACGTGGTTTGGGTCTTCATGGAATCCTAATCTGTTTCCGTTTTGTAAAGAATGTTAAGAAAGTGTTGCGATTTGTAAACGTTGGGACGGATTTGCCGAGAAGTCTTCGCTGAGAGGTCGCCCGCTTGAGGCCTGACTCGTCTCGGTTTTTCTCCGTGAGGCTAAAGGGTTTGATCTGCAGAAAGCCTCAGAGGCCTATGGCTCCAGGCTCTCAGGCTGGATAGAAGAGGTGGGGCTGGGGGGACGAGGAGTTTGTGATGAGGTGCTTTTCGATGATTGAGCAAAGCTTGAATGGACGAGAGTTTAGGCCTGCGGGCTAGAGAAAACCTGCGATATCGCCGCGCTCCCAGAGTTCGTCGATGTCGTAGAACACCTCGCTCAACAGGATGTTCCCTCTTTTGAAGACGTCTAGGGCGTCTTCGAAGAAGTCGTTTTCTTCCTCCTTGGGACCCGTCAAGGCGTGCTCAGTGATGTCGATGGCTTCGTCGAACATTCGGGTGATGTCCAGGAGGCTCTCGTAGAGTCCAGGGTGATTCTCCCGCAGAAAGGCATCGGATTCGATCTGGTCGAGTAGGGCCTCATGCTGGTCTGCCTGAATCTCTTTGAGTTCTCGCGTGATGGCCAAAAAGTCTGCGCGAGTCAGGTCTCCCTCTTTGTAGGCCTCAAAGGGGATGCAGAATTCGTGATATCTGAATAAGTTTTTACCGAACAATCTAGCTCTCTCTAGGTCTCTTTTCGCTCTCTTCGTTTGAGAACAGACTTCTCGTACCCTTGGTTCCCCGGAAGGTAGAATGAACCCTCGTGAAGACCCTCCGGAAGATATTGGCCGGAACTCCGGCCATGGTTTGTGTGGGGGCTCTTGTAGCCTACGCCAATACCGTGATCGGCGGCGCCTGCGTAACTTCCGTCTCTGAGGTGAAGGGGTACCGAACCTGGGCCGTGGCGTTTTAGGTGTGCTTCGGCTTTGAAGAGGGCCTTGGTGCTATCGGACTTGGCCGCGGTCGCGAGGTAGAGGGTGGCTTGAGAAAGATGGTATTTTCCTTCCGGAAGTCCTACCCATTCGAAGGCTGAGGCGCAAGAGGTGACGACGGCTATAGCAGAGGGGTCGGCCATGCCGACATCTTCTGAGGCGGCGATGAGAAGTCTACGCAGGATATACTTTGGGTCTTCTCCAGCCGAGAGCATGCAGGCCAGCCAGTAGAGGGCCGCATCGGGGTTGGAGGCTCGGATGGACTTGATGAAAGCCGAGACCAGGTCGTAGCGACGGTCACTGCTCTTGTGGTACGCCAGGTTTTGATCGTTTAGGACAACCTGCAAGGACTCTTCGTCGACTGAAACGGCGCCGGTCTTGGTATATTTTCCCCGTGCGATGCAGAGTTCTAAAAGATTCAAGGCGGCTCTCGCGTCGCCATCGGCACACTGGGCCATAAGAGTGAGGCAGCTTTTGTCGATGACCACCGGGATAGAGCCAAAGCCCTGAGGGTGCCGGAGCGCATTCTCGAGGATCTCGACGATGTTGTCGGGGAGAAGCTTTTCGAGTTTTACGACTCGGCAACGGCTGATCAAGGCCTTGCGAAGCTCAAAGTAGGGATTTTCTGTGGTGGCACCCAGAAGTCGCAGGCGACCGCTCTCTAGAACCGGGAGTAGAGCGTCTTGTTGGGTTTTGTTGAAGCGATGTATCTCGTCGATGAAGAGCAGGTGTTCTCCCGGCTGTTCGCTGGCCTTGTCCACGACTTCACGGAGTTCCTTGAGGCCGGCCGTTACGGCCGATAGGTTGTGCACTGTTTGGGAGGAGGCGCGGGCTACGAGGTGTGCGAGAGTGGTTTTCCCGCTACCGGGGGGGCCCCAGAAGAGAAAGGAAGAGCGAAGCTCCCCGCTCTCAAAGACACGAGTGAGGAGGCCTTGGCCCGCTACGATTTGAGAATGCCCAACGTAGTCTGTCAGAGACTTGGGGCGCAAGCGGGTAGCCAAGGGGGCGTTGCTCGTTGGCGCCTCAAGGCTCGGTTCATCG
>CAZVVF010000855.1:0-2746 GCA_964630575.1 uncultured Burkholderiales bacterium
GACGGAGCGTCACATCGAAAGGATAGGCTTGGTTCAAACGCCGAATTTTCAGCTTCACCTCGCTGCCCAACGGTCCTCGAAGCTTGGCTTGGGCATCATCAATTGTGTAGCCCATGGTCGAAGTATCGTCGATGGCGAGGATAACATCGCCTGTTTTCAATCCTGCGTCAGCCGCTGGCGTATCAGGGATCGGCCGGGCCACGGTCAGGCGTCCGCCGTTCTCCTTGTTCAGCTCGATGTAGATTCCGACTCCACCAAAGTTCCCACCACTCATGGATTCTTTGAGGCGTCCATACTCCTCAGGATCCATAAACACCGTGTAGCGATCGCCCAATCCTTCAACCATACCCTCGATCACCCGATGGGCCAGCCAGTTTTCTTCGAGACTCTTGGGGTTGGCGATGGCGAACTTACGAAATTCCTGCTGCAGGAATTTCTCAGCCTCTTCTGTGCTCAAGCCCTCTGGAACCGCGGGCAATCGATACGAGAACTTCTGCTCCTCTGCGGCCTTCTGTAAATTGTCGAAGGCTACAGTCACGATCTGTGATGGGGGTGTATCTTCGATATACTCGGTCCTCACAAGCGTGAGCATGTTCTGCACAACCTTGAAGGATTCGTCGGCATCAGACTTGACGTCTGCCCAACACGAGAAGGTAAGGCAAGCTGTGAGGCTCGCTACCAAAAAGATACGTCGTATTACTGTCACTCAGCGTTCTCCTTTAGTGTTCCGCTCGGCAAAATCGAAATCGAGGGCATCCCTGTGGTGGGACTCCCTAGTCTCTATTGAACTGTTCGGGAACAAAACGGTTTCGTCCCTTAAGAAATCCAGGATCGATTCGAAACTCTTGCTACAGGCGGCTCAATGGGTTGATCGGATTTCCGTTGTAGCGCACTTCAAAGTGCAAGTGCGGCCCGGTCGACATGCCCGTGGAACCAACGCGCGACACTGTCTGCCCCTGCTTGACCGTTTGCCCGGCTGAGACCGCCAGGCTTGAGGCGTGGGCGTACAAGGTCGTGAATCCACCACCATGGTCTAGTATCACCGTGTTTCCATAGCCTCCATACCAACCGGAATGGATCACAACGCCGTTGTCTGCGGCTAGAATCGGCACCCCGTAACCCACCCCAAAGTCCATCCCTGTATGGAGCCTCGTGGTCCCGCGAATAGGGTGCACACGATATCCATAGGAGGAGGTCACTGGGCCGTTGACCGGATAGATGTAGGCTCCTGCCGAACGTGGGACCGGAACGTACCCGGGCACGGATTGTTGGCGAATGTAAGCCTGCAGTTGAGCTTCCTTCTTCGCGGATATCTCCTCTAGGGCATCGACTCGCGAACTCAGTCGCTTCTGATGAGCTTGAAGTCTGGCATAGAGGTCCTCCTGAGCGGCCTTCAACCTTGCCAGGGCATCGACTCGGTCCTTCTTAGTTGCCCGCAGTTTGGTCAGTTCGATCACCGTTTCTCGGGCCGTCTTACGCTGAACATCGAGATCGCTTTTGTGTTTTTTGACCGAATTGATGAGCTGCGCATCCGATCGGACAATGAGCTTCAGATAGTCGGCCTGGTTTAGAAAATCTGTAAAGTCGTCGGACTGGAGCAAAACCGCCAGGTAGGAGACCTCACCCTCCATATAGATCTCTCGCAGACGCCCCTCGAGCGCGCGCTGAGCGCGCAGCAATCGGATCGTAGTGCGACGGATCCTCATCTTCAATTTGCGCAGCTTCTCTTGAGCGACATCGAGTTTGGACTGGACGACCGCCAGTTCATCCTCCGCCTTGTCCTTGCGCTTCTTGGTTACGGAAAGCTTGTCGGTGATCTCCTTCTCGCGGCGGTTAGCCTCCTTCAATTCGACCTTTACCGCTGCGATCTTTTTCTGATTAGCGCGCAGCTGGCTCCGCAGCGTCGAACTGTTTTGAGCCGTGGCCTGTCCGGCCAAAAACAGCATGAGAGCGAGTAAAATAAAGACTGACTCTCCCGCTCGTAGCGAGACCTTTGACCGGTTGTTTGGGGTTCGAAAAATCACTCGCTCTACACCTTCAGGAACTTGTTCACCGATACCAAGCTGCCCAGACCACCCACCAGGGCTCCATTCAGGATCAGAGCCGGTAGCAACATCGGAAGCATATGCTCGGCCTGAACGACGGGAAGGAAGGAAATGGTTTCAATCAGTTTTGGTACGATCAGTGAGTAGGAGCCTCCCACCAACATCGCAGCGACGACCGCTCCTATCAGTCCCTGCAGAACCCCCTCAAGAATAAAGGGCCAGCGAATGAACCACTCTGCCGCACCGACCATCTGCATGATCTCGATCTCTTTTCGACGGGCGAACACAGTCAAGCGGATGGTGTTGCTCACAATCAAGACCGTGGAGAGGAACAAGAGGACCAAGATCGTGATTCCTACTGAACGAACGAGAGCGTTGAAGTGGAGCATTCGCTGAGCGATCTCCTCGCCATACTTCACATAGGAGACACCTGCGATTCTGCGGGCTCTCTTGGCGACCCCCTCCAGGGCGTCTGCGTTGTCCACAGCGACCTCGTAGGAGTCGGGAAGCGGATTCCTCGTCAGATCATCGACTTTGATCTGACCGTTCATGCGTTCGACGAGCTTCTTCAGAGCCGTTTCTTTAGAGACGAAGTGCGCCTCACTCACCTCGGGGATGCGCTCGAGTTGTTGAGCGACAGACACCTGATTGGCGTCGTCATCGAGGTAAGCCACGACCTGAACTTCTTGCAATAGGGAGTT
>CAZVVF010000856.1:0-2742 GCA_964630575.1 uncultured Burkholderiales bacterium
TGGAACGACGACCGCGATCGACCTAGAGAGTTCTGTGGACTGGGTCCGAGAACAACCGATCGCTCAGAATTGGCAACCAGCGACGATCCGTCGCCTCGCTTCCGGCCTGCTCAGCGCTGCCACCGACGCAGGGCTTTGCAAAGGAAACAGTAGGACGGAGAAAGAGTTGCGAATCCCTACCGTAACCGAGGCTGACATGAAGTATCTCGCCCTGCTCCTCGACCAGGCCGAGTGCCGTGACCGCCTCCCCTATTACCTCTCTGTCGGACGTAGCGAGGAGCAAGTCGCATGAAAAAAATTCTGGCCTTTGACCTGGAGACAACAGGATTGGATACCGGCAAGGATCGGATCATAGAGTTCTGCTTTGTCTCCATGGACGAGAACCTTGAGATCACGGGACGATTCCAGTCCCTCGTCAATCCGGGTATGCCGATCCCCCCCGAGTCCACGGAGATCCATGGAATCACAGACGATGATGTGGCTCAGGTTCCCCCCTTTGAAGCCCACGCCGAGCGCATTCAAAACTTGGTAGAGCAGGCCATTCTCGTGGCCCACAACGGCACCTTTGACATGGCCGTGCTCAACGCCGAACTCTTGAGGGCCAAAGCCAAGGGGATCTCACCCAGTCACCCCCTCATCGACACCTTGTTGATCGAGAGATACGTCAACAGTCACAAGTTGGAGTCGGCTTACCAGCGCTACGAAGGAGCACCCTTCGATGGCGCTCACCGAGCTGAGGCCGACACCTTAGCGACCGTTGCCGTCCTGCGCGGACAAAGGCGCACCTTCCCCGACAAGCTCCCCCCTGAAGTGAGCCTGATGACAACAGATGAGATTCAAAGGCTGGCAGGACACGAACGCAAGGAGTTTCTCGACCACGACCGTCGATTCTACCGAGATACGGAAGGCGTCGTCCGCTTCAACTTTGGTCAGCACCGTGGAGACGAAGTCGCCTCCAGACGAGGCTATCTGGAGTGGATGGTCCGCCGTGAGTTCTCCGAGGACACCATTCGAGTCGTCAAGAAATTGCTCAAGAGCTGATCCCCTTCAACAGGGGAGGTTTTCGACTCCGTACCGATTGAGGCCATCGCTGTGTTTTTCTCTCAAAAATCCATCATCGTAACCCCCAACGAACGCCAAGCCCTAGCTCTCTGGGAAGAGGACTCTCAGCGCCAGCAACAGCGAGGGAAAAAAGCTTGGGAGTCCCTTCCGGTCTGCTCTTGGCCCGACTTCTTGCAGGCCCTTTGGGAGGAGTACTGGCTCGCTGGACTCTACGCTGACACCCGCTGCAACTTGATGAACGAGTGGCAGGAGCGCTTTCTCTGGATGGATGTGCTGAGCCAGTCCGAACTTGGAGGGGGACTTCTCAATCTTCCTGCGGCCGCCAAGCTCGCTGCCGAAGCTTGGAAGCTCTGCAACAGCTACCGTCTAGGACCAGAACTTTTTGCCGAAGGCTCCTACTGGCCTCACGACACCCAAGTTTTTCTGCAATGGGTTCAAGACTTCCAAGCGCGCTGCCGAAGCCACAACTGGCTCGAATCATCGCGCCTCGATCAAGCCCTCGTCGAGAGGATAGAAAACGGACACCTCCCGACCTCCTCTCTGCCCACCGAAGTGCAGTTTTGCGGATTTGCTGAATGGACACCAGCCCAATCCAACCTCTTGCGAGCCCTTCGCCAAAATGGGGTCAGCGTGCTGGAGCAGGATAGCGCGCAACCTGCAGAACTCGGTCAGTGGAGACAAGTCTCAGCCGTCGACAGTCGCGAGGAGATCTACTCGGCAGCTTATTGGTTGCGGGCTAAACTCGAAAACTCTACCAGCAAAACCACCCGAGTGGGCCTGGTGATCCCGAATCTCGCGGATCGGCGGGAGGAGGTCAGCCGGATTTTGACCGAGGTTTTTCAACCCAGTCAACTGACCCGGTCTGCCTCAGCAGACGCCCAAGTTCACGACATTTCCGCCGGGTTGCCCTTCTCTCGCTGGCCGCTCATAAGCGCGGCCCTCTCTCTGTTGGGTCTCAGGCAGAGCGTCCACACCATCGAGGATTGGAAAGTTCTACTCAATAGCCCCTATGTGGGTGGAGCCGAAGACGAGTCATCCTCGCGGGCACTGCTGTGGAACCATCTCTGCCGTCAGGGGCGCTTTCGAGTCGAGCGCTCCAGAATGGTCCAGCTTTGCTCCCAGAGATCCGCCGAGGGCCTTCAACAGCCCTACACCTGCAACAAACTCTCAGAGCGTCTGGCCGCTGTCGACATCCTCCTCAAGGATTGCCCCAAAGAGCAGCTGCCCAGCGAGTGGACCACTCACTTTTCAGAGGTCCTAGAGGCCCACGGATGGCCCGGTCAACGCCAGCTCGACTCCAGCGAGTATCAAACCCTGGCTCGTTGGAAGAGCATGCTGAGTCAACTGGGATCGCTGGACAGACTCATCGGCCGAGTGACAGCCGGTCGAGCCTTGGCCATCTTCCGACGGATGGCAGACGAAACCGTCTATCAACCCAAAGTCTCCAGTGGACAAGTCCAAGTCATGGGAACCTTAGAGGCCGTGGGCCTGCACTTTGACCACCTGTGGCTGGCTGGTTTCCACGACGGCGTCTGGCCCCAACCGGCCCGACCCAACCCCTATCTGCCCTACTCTCTGCAGCGGCAGCACGGGGTCGCCCACTCCACCCCGGAACGGGAACTCGAGTTCTCTCGTAGGATCACCAAGCAGCTTCTCAAAGCCTCCCCTGAGGGGATTGTG
>CAZVVF010000857.1:0-390 GCA_964630575.1 uncultured Burkholderiales bacterium
AACCCCGAGTATAGCAGACGGGGCTTTTCTCGACAATTCGAGCCAGTCTCTGCTCAGCCTTGATGAGGGGTTCTCGAAGCTGTTGTGGAGAGGCCTGGGCCGGCTGAACGAGGGGCTTCTAAAGACCGCTCTCGGCTATCGAGCGATGAGGACCGAGACCGGGGAGAGTCGAACGACCTTCTCGGCGACACTTCCGAACAGGAGTTTGTTCAACCCGCTCCGTCCGTGGCTGGTCAGGGCGATCAGATCGACATTTTCCAACTTTGCCTGGTCGACGATCGTTTGAGCGATGTCGTCATGGACTGCTACGGCCCTGGTTTCGAGGTGGGTATGGGACAGGTCGAGTTCCTCTTTGAGGCGACGACGCGTCTCGCGCATCGTCGCCTGAGT
>CAZVVF010000857.1:400-2737 GCA_964630575.1 uncultured Burkholderiales bacterium
AGATACAGGTTGGCCAGGCGAAGCTCTTCGGCTTTGGCGCGTTTGAAGTCGCGAGATTCGAGCAGATGCGACTTCTCTGATAGAGCGAGCACCTGGAGCGCGACAATGGTGGATGTCTCGTTGCCTTTGAGAACTTCAATGGCCGTATAGAGCGCTCGTTCGCTCAGGTTTGAGCCATCCAGCGGGACGAGTATTTTCCTGATCATAGAGACATTTCAACCCAGATCCAGCGCTTTGGGTATGGCCTGGATCATACGGCGCGCCCGCCGTGGCCGCTCGGGGTTCGACCCCGACCCACGCGCGCTGCCTGGCCGTGGGCTCGGCAGAGACTCTTCAGCGGCATTCTTCGATGAGCTTGGTATACGCGTTTTCATGGAATCCTACGACCAAGCAGTCGCCTTGGCGCAGGGCTGGGGCTCTCAGGTTCCCCGAGCGGCCAATAGCCTGATTGAGGATCTCTTCAGCCTCGGTTTTGGGGTCGAGGGTGAGGAGCTTCTTCCCCTTGGTGACCATGACTTGACGGAGTTTAGGGAGTCTGGACTCGAGTTCGGCCCGATCTATGGGAAATTTCTTACAGTTGATCTCTTCGAGAGGCTGAAGACCGTTGGCGTCAAGAAACTCTTGCGCTTTGCCACATGAGGTTCAGCCTTTGCGCCGATAGTACCAGTCGATGTTCTTCATGAGTGTTGTCCTTTGTCTAAGATTTTCGCTCTGCAGCTATTGTGCCAACCATGGGCGGGATGGAAACCGTCTCTGTACAAAATGAGGTGATCAGGCTTCGGGTTCGTGCAGAGAAGCGATGGCTGTGCGGATCGTCTGTTGCAAGTGCCGAGGGTCCGAGACCAAATAGTGGGGGGCGGCCTTCTGGACTCGTTGGGCGGAGAGCCAACCGTAGGTCACTCCGATGGTGGTCAGGCCGGCAGCGTGGCCCGCTTCGATATCGAGGTGTGTGTCGCCCACCATCACACCGGGGGCTCCCCCGAACTGAGCTCGCAGCCGTTCGAGTCGAGCGGCTTTGTCGGTGCTCCCGTCATCACTTCCGGTGACGGCTTGGAACTCGTCAAAGAGCCCTTCCTTCTTGAGGCATGCGACGATGTTCGCTGTGGGGGCGGTGGAGACAACGACGAGGCAATGATCGGGGCTGAGTGCGCGGATCAAGTCCCTCACGCCTTCAAAGAGTGGGGCGTCCCCATAGTTGAGGGAATGAGGGTAGGACTGATTGACTTCGTCATACTGTTGCTGAGAAAATCCCATCTCGGCGAAATTGATCTCCCAATTCGGCTCGTACCAAGAGCGAAACTCCTCGGCGGTCTGGACCGGGAGAACCTTGTTGTACGTCTTGCAGGCCTTTTGAAAGACCTCAAGATAGAGAGATAGGGAGTCGCTAAGAACGCCATCCCAATCGAGAAAGACGGAAGATTTCATGGAGTGAGATTTCTGTTGAGGACCAAGAAATCCTAGAGCCGAGTGCGAAGCACCAGACATGAGTGTAGAGAATTGTCCCGACGATGAGGGCGAGAAGAAGAGAGACTATCGACGCGCTGTCTCGATTCAGATCGTGTTCTTGGTAGCAGCTCTCTTAGCCGATGATCTTTTGAGGATCGTGGGGGTCCAAGGGCGCGGGGTCGTGTTCGACGGGCTGTTTCATCTCATCGGCGCGGTCTATTTGGTGGCACTGTGCGATATGTTGCGCAACTACACTCGCTCGCTTTGGTTGGTGAGAGCTAGCTTTGTGGTGATCGCTATCGCCTTCATTCTTTTGGTGGTGGGAAACATGGTGATCTCCCCGACTCACGCCCTCCGGCGTCTTCTTTTGATCGCAGGCCACGGACTTTTGGCCTTGGTGCAAATGGAGGTTATCGGGTTCGCCATCCGCGATCTTTTTAAGAGCCGGCATCAAGCCACTGATAGGCTTTGGGGGTCGGCCTGTATCTACTTTATGTCGGGCTTCGCTTTCGCCAGTTGGTACTCCACGATTCTCACCGTGGAGCCAGGCGCTTTCGGAGAAGCCTTGGCCTCGGATGCCTACGTCTTCTTTGAGACCATCTACCTGAGTTTCAACGCCTTGGTTGGACTCGATACAAGTTATCCCGAGGCCACCCGCTTAGTGAGAAATCTAGCCCTAGTTGAAGGACTTTGGAGCCAACTCTATCTGGTTTTACTGATAGGTCGGCTGCTGACACCCTCCGAGAAAAAATGACGAACACCGCACTCTTTTTGTTTTACGCGCTGCTCTGCGCTTCTTTAGATAATCTTGGCCAAGGTCTTCAGAAGGGAGGGAGTGTGTGGTTCGACCAGGGCCCCAAAGGTCTTATCCAGGGGCGCGGTTGGAGGGCT
>CAZVVF010000858.1:0-2737 GCA_964630575.1 uncultured Burkholderiales bacterium
CGAGATGAGAACTAAAAATCCCACTGCCGAGGCCACGAGTCTATGCCCGTGCTCGTAGAAGACGCCACCAACCATGGTTGGGTTCAATCGACCAAAAGAGAGAGGCCAATCGGGAACAGAGAGCCCGGATCCGGTCGTCGTGATAGTCGCGCCCACAAAGATAAGCAGGGCCGTCGCAAATACGACAACCCTCGTGAAGCCAGCGTAGGGGGCCGGATAAACCGTATCCTCCAGAGATTTCTGTGCTCTACTCATTCCAAGAACTGTTCCCCGTCCCTGAGCAATTGTGAAGGAATTCACAATCGATGTCAACCATGGCTTGATATCCGATTCTGGCCTTCGAGCGCCCTTTGTGACCATTCATAACAGGCGATAGATCCAGCAACTCCAGCGTTGAGCGACTCTGCCCCCTCTTCCATCGCTATCGTAATGGGCGATGTTAAATCTTGGACCGACCTCGGAAGACCTCGTGTTTCATTTCCGATCAGAAGGGCCACCTTTTCTGGCCACTCTACCTCGCGCAACGTCACGCCCCCTCGGCAGACCGTGGAGAAGAGCTGAAAACCTTGCTGCTGCAACTGGCTCAACGCTCCTTCTGCCTCCTCTAGAGAGCAACGACACAGCGGCATGCGGAGCAAAGCACCGGCTGAGGAGCGAGCGACCTTGCCGGACCAGGGACGACAACCACCCACAATGAGAGCGCCACCACCGGTCAGGGCGGCTCCGCTGCGGAGCAAGGTGCCCAGGTTCCCAGGGTCTTGCACCTCCCAGGAAACCAACACGAATCTAGAGTTTGCCAACTCACTCAGCGACGCCTGAGCGACCGAGTAGACCCCACAAAGCCCGCTCGAACTGCGAACAGAGATCACGCGATCGAGCTTGTCCCCATCGACGAGGTACCAGGCAGTGGGGCCCCGGCTGATCAGATCGTCCCAGTAGGAGGGCTGCCTTTCATAGCAGCGACTCGAAATCAAGATCTGCTCCGGTGGCCGAGGACTGGCTATCGATTCGACAACAGCCTCATAGTGCTCCATGAAGAAGCGCTCATCGTCACCCCGCCCGATGGCACGCCAATCGGCCCAAAGCTTGCTGTGTTTTCCAGGTTTTTGAAGGACAGGCACGGCCGTGTTCCTAGAGGAGATTGGGCATGCGACGAGCGACCGCCTCGCTGTCTTGACCGAGTCGCTGGGCGTAATCCTCGAGTTGGTCCTTGCCGATGCGACCGATGGAAAAGTAGCGGCTCTCGGGATGATGCAAGATCATCCCACTCACAGAAGAAGCTGGCCACATTGAGCCTGACTCCATAAGCTTGATTCCGACTCTCTCTTCCACCCCGAGAATCTCCCACATGCTTTGCTTGGTGTGATGATCTGGACAAGCCGGGTAACCTGGTGCCGGCCTGATTCCGCTGTACTTGTCCTTGAGGAGATCCGCCAAGGGATACTGGTCTCTCTCCTCGAGGCCCCAGCCCACCCGAACCTCGCGATGAACCCACTCGGCTGCCGCTTCAGCGAGCCTGTCCGCCAAAGCTCTCAACATGATCGCGTGATAATCGTCGTGTTCGGCCTCGTAGCGCTTGGCCTCCTCGTCACATCCGAAACCGGCCGAAACCGCGAACAAGCCCATGCTATCCGAGCCGGGTTCTGGAGACAGAAAGTCTGCCAGACAGTAGTTGGGTTTCCCCTTGCTCCGCTGGGCCTGCTGGCGCAGCATCGGAAAGACGTGTGAGCCTAGATGGATATCATCGCCCTTTGAATGAGCCGAGAAAACACCAAAGACAGCCCTGGCCTGGAGTATATTCTGATCGACCAAGCGATTCAAAAGAGTCTTCGCCTCTTCGAAGAGTTCCTGAGCCTCCGGACGTTCTAGAACCCTGGGATAGGCTCCACGCATCTGCCACACAGAGAAGAACGGTGTCCAGTCGATCAACTCGACCAACTCTTTCAACGGTATAGGGCTCACGATCTGTATCTCACCGAGCTTAGCGTAGCTGGGAGTTCCGCTTGGCGACTCCACCCAGGGCCAAGCCTGAGCCCGCGCTTGGTCAAGCGGCACAACCGCCTTCACCGACCTGTTGGCGTACTTCTCTCGCAGTTGCTGATGCCGGGCTTCAATCCCCGAGCGATACTCCGCGAAGCCGTCCTCGCTAAAGAGCTTCGAGCAAACCCCGGCAGCCTTGGAAGCATCCGCGACGTGAACCACGATCTGGTCGGTCACAGGGGCAATCTTGAGAGCTGTGTGGGCCGAACTGGTCGTGGCCCCCCCGATCAACAGCGGCTTTCGGTAACCATCCCGCTGCATACTCTCGGCAACGCGCACCATCTCGTCTAGAGAGGGAGTGATCAAGCCCGACAGACCCACCACATCCACGTCGTGCTCCTTGGCCTTGCGCAATATCTCTTCGGTAGGAACCATGACGCCGAGATCGATGATCTCGTATCCGTTGCAGCCGAGTACGACGCCCACAATATTCTTGCCGATGTCGTGAACATCGCCCTTCACTGTCGCCATCAAGATTTTACCCTGAGAGGAGAGCGCTCCAGCCTCTTTTTCCGCGTCCATGTAGGGGGTCAAGTGAGCCACGGCCCGCTTCATTACCCGAGCGCTCTTAACAACCTGAGACAAGAACATCTTGCCTTCTCCAAAGCGTTCGCCAACGATTCCCATTCCCGACATCAAGGGACCTTCGATGACCTCTAGTGGCCTGGCGTACTGCAAGCGCGCCTCCTCGGTGTCA
>CAZVVF010000859.1:0-2736 GCA_964630575.1 uncultured Burkholderiales bacterium
CTACTGGCTCACGAGGTGGAGGAGTCTGAGACACTCGATTGGTTTCGAAAGAAGGGTATCCTGGTCAGACCGGTCGCTTCCCTCTATAGCGACAAGGTGGGTGGGATGCACCAATCGCTCACTTCCAAGTATCATCTCTTTACACCCTATTTTCGTCGATGGGACACGGTCGTTTACTCCGACCTCGACGCCATTGTTCGGGCCTCTCTTCGAGAGTTACAAGGAATCCGCGGCTTTGCGGCCGTGGATGATTGGAGTCCTTCTCTTCACGAACAGATGGTGGACGAGGACGATGTGAGGTCGCGCGGTCTGGATAAGGAGGAGATAAGGTGCCTGAAGAGTCTGGCCGCAGAGCACTATCGCTTGGCGGACCGACCCTTTTGCGCCGGTTTTTTCGCCTTCTCCACCGACGTCATCCAAGACAATACCAGAGAAGAGCTCATGGCCCTGACCGATCGCTTCGGTCCTGTCAGCAAATTCGGGGACCAATTGGCCCTCAATTTTCATTTCTACGGTCGCTGGCAGAAGCTGAATCCGACCTTCAATGTGCTGGTACGCCAGAAGAGCGTCGGGGGCTTTCTGGAAGATCTCAACGAGGTGGAAACGCGATGGGGCAAAGTCGCCAAACTCAACCCCTATATCCTCCACATCTTTGAGCCCAAGCCCTGGTCTGCCGAAAGCGGATTCCACTTGGAGTGGTTGAGCTTTCGGCATCGGGCTTGTGACATTGACCTAGAAAATATCCCGCCTCCATCGTCTGAGAAACTTCAGGCGGTCAAGAACACGGAGTCTCAGATTCGTTTTCGACAGCGTGTCTACGACCTCTTGGAAGGGCTCGGTGAAATGAAGCTGCCCGTCATTAGGGCGATCCATTTCTGGCACTGGAGGCTCGTCGTTGCCGGGCGATTCACCAGGGCCGTGATAGAGCGGCTGGTCAGAATCGCTTCTCAAAAATCGT
Source organism: uncultured Burkholderiales bacterium (assembly GCA_964630575.1). GTDB lineage: Bacteria > Vulcanimicrobiota > Xenobia > Xenobiales > JADMJV01 > JAEXNA01. The sequence continues at coordinate 959 of CAZVVF010000859.1, forward strand.
AGGCTTACGGGTTCGCCTGAGCTGGAGCGGTTGAGCCCCGCAGCTATGGCCGTGGGGCCTGGCGAGAGCGGCGCGCGACTGGGCCGGAAGAAGGTGAGACTTCTAATACCAGTCTTTTCCGGGGGGCATCGCGGCTGAGGCGAGACCTCCGGCGACACCTGCGGTGAGCACTGCTACTTTGTAGGCAGCCAACGCGCTTTGAGTTTCCACACCCAGAGCTGGCGCGAGCGAGAGGGGTAGCGTGAGAAGTAATCCGCTAAAGAGGGCGCCGGCGACACCGCCACCCACACCCTTACCTATTCTGCTCAGGCCTGAGTGCTCTGACTGGCCTGAAAAGGTAAAGCTGTCTGTGGGATTTATCGCTGGTTGGGGCGCAGCTGGTTGGGCCGCTCTTGAGAGTGGGCGCGCCGGGATTCTCGAGCTTGTGATCTGCATAGTGTAACCTCCTGTTTGGTGCCACTACATTAACCCTTAAGCGTCACAAGAGCGTGAAAAATCCTCTCGACAACTCTCTTAGGCTCGTCGGGATTGCGAGAGGAGTTCGTTTCCCAGAACTCTCTCTCTGAGCCGATTCCGCTCACAGGCGATGTCCACGAAAGTAGATTTATGACAAAGTTGTGACGATCGCTGAGTATTCTGGGCTCGAACAGCGAAGGAGTCACACGTGAAAATCACAACCACAATCCCACAAGCACAAAAAAATCTTCGAGCAGCTAGTCTTAAACCTGCTCAGGCCCCACAACAAGAGGCGGCCGAGAATCTTCCTACTGACACTTTCACAATGTCTGCTGGGACTATCTCGGGCAGAGAAAAATTTCAAGTCGCAACCATCACCGTTGCAGGTGGACTGTTGGGCGCCGTACCTGGACTCGGAATCGCTACTTCAGTCCTGGCGGCAGGCCGCAATGAAGTTGCTGGTGATGAGCTGGGCGGTTGGATCGGTATCGCGGGTGCGGTGACCAATGTCGTCGCCTCGGCCGCTGCACTGAACGGTGGTATCGGAGTATGGTCTCTCGCCGTGCCAGCCGTTCTGGGGGCTGCTTCCTGGGGCGGGTACGCTGCCATCCGCGCCGCCGCTGACTGATCAGCCAGGGGTGCGGTCATTGTCGGCACTATAGTTGAACATTTCCCTCTCGGCCATCTCGGCCTGGCGCTCCTGGGTGACCAGGGGAGGCGACAGTGGGCAGGTAATCTTGGATAGAGTTGATGCCGTTTGGCAGAGTCGCGATGCTGGTGGTAGGCCCAGGCCTACCAGGGCCGCCGCCAAAGCCGCCAAGTCCGCCCTCGTTCCGAATCTGCAGGTAGCGATTGGCCTCGACACCACTGGCGGTGACAATCACGTTTCCACCGTTGCCTCCGGCACCGCCAGGTCCGCCATTGCCACCGGCACCGGCGTTGTAGAAGTATGGTGTGGTGGGCGAGGTGTTCAACTCGTAGTATCCGGAGGCACCATCTCCACCGCGCCCACCCGGGCCGCCGTGTCCACCGATGCTCGAGATCAAGATCGGCGCCGATTTGCTATCGAGGAGAAAGGTGTCTGTCCGATTAGGCCCTTGGATCTCGACCTCGATGTAGTCACCGAGTGAGCGTAGACGAACGTTCACGTCTCGACCGTTTTCGCCAGGCTGGCCGGGACCGCCGTCTTGACCGGCCACTCGGTCGGAACTGGTGCTGCTGAAACCGCGCTCAAGACCATCGCGGCCAGCCTGCCCGGTCGCTCCGTCGCGACCGTCAAAGTGAAACGTCATTTTGGCGAGGAGCTGAAAGGAATAGGAGCC
>CAZVVF010000860.1:0-2735 GCA_964630575.1 uncultured Burkholderiales bacterium
TCCGATTTCGAGGGCCTGGGAAAGGTGTTCCCCAACCGCAGAGAACGATGCGACAGTTGCGGGTCACTCTGTTTGCCTCTCTATCGCTGCCAGTGTTGCGGAGAGTCATTCTTGGCGGCCGACTCCGAGGCCGGGGAGCTGACAAGTCCGCTGGACCGAGATGCCGATATGTATTTCTCGCTCAAGGGAGGCGAAGAGAGGGTTATTGACTATCGCGAGGGACGCCTTACAGGGTCCGGAGCGGATGGCCTGGCCTGTGGCCGCTGCGACGCGTGCCCCAATTGCGGGACCGACAAAGACGCGTTTCGGTCAACGAGTTCCATGACCAACATTGTACTGTCCATTCTAGCCGAGACTATGTTGGCGGAGTTGCCGGAGTTGGTCGTCAAGGGGGAGGATGGCAACAAAATTCTGCCTTCGCTAGGGCGGCGTCTGCTCGCCTTTAGCGACAGCCGTTCTGAAGCGGCTCGCCTAGGGCCTCGGCTTCGCTACCAGCACGAGATCCAGCTAGTCAGGGCGGCTATCGTACAGATGTTCAACGATACCCCTTCGGTGAATCCTGAGGTTATCAATTTCCTTCGAAAGTCCATCGACGATAAGGAGAGGGAACTTGCTGAAGGTCTCATACCGGATGCCCTTCGGCAGATGGAAATGGAAGCACTCAATACAAAGAAGGCTCAACTGACGACCATCTCAACTGGAGATTCTGTATCCACTTGGACCGAGAAGCTCAAGAAGCGGCCACAGTTGAATCAGCTCCTGCATGACGAGACCGGCGAGTGGCACCAGGCGGATAGCTGGTCTCAGTCTCAGTGGGAATCTAACTGTCGCCATGTGCGGGAAGAGGCTCTGTTTCTGCTGGGTCGCGAGCTCTTTCGCCTTCCGCGGCGCTCGGTACTGAGCGTGGAAACTGCTGGTTGTGTGGAGGTGGTCTATCCTGGAATAGACAGCTTAACACCACCCGGTGTGCTACTGGGCATCCTCCCGGAACCGGCGACCAGAAAGACCCTGAAGCAGTGTTGGCCGGACCTGGTCGCCGCCTTATGCGATACGATTCGATACGATTCCGCTGTGACACTTGGTTCGGATAGAATGGACGCCCTCTGGAATGATGACAACAACGTTCCCGGCAAATGGCTTGCCGAGGCTCAGTTCGTGGGGGCCAAGGCGACGCAACGACGCCGCAAGTTCGTGACCCAAGTCTTGCGAGCTGCTGGTGTGGAAGATCCAGAGGACTTTGCAGAGCAACTTCTCAGGTGTGTTTGGAGCCAACTCACAGAGCGTGCCCGTGAGTTTGCTATGGGACAACGCCAACCGGTCCAGGCGGGTCAATGGTCGTGGCTGGAATGCGACACACGGCAACAGCGTGATGGCAGTATGAGACGCGCGATTCGGTTCCTTTTTCCCGACCTTGTCCTCAGAAAACCACCAGCCCTCTTCGTCTCGAGCAAAACCGGACATGTATGGCCACGAAACGTTTTGGGCTGCGCTCCGGACCCTGGGGCTGATGGATGTCTCCAACCGATTTCAGAGGCTGAATTAGACCAGACCCCTGTGGTCGGTCGATTGCGTAGGGATTTTAAGTCCGGTTCGAGGGTCTTTGAATTGGGACTATGGGCGGAGGAACACAGCGCTCAACTGTCTGCAGCTGAGGCCAGACGTCGACAGGAGCTGTTCCGCTGCGGGATAAGAAATCTCTTGAGTGCCACTACAACGCTGGAGTTGGGAATCGATATTGGGGGGTTGGTTGGTACTTTTCTTGGCAACGTGCCGCCAGGTCTTGCTAACTATTTGCAGCGGGCAGGCCGGGTAGGGCGGAGATCGGACGGGTCGTCCATCGTGGTGACCTGTGCGCGGGAGCGGCCGTACGACCGGGAGGTCTTTCGGCGAATTGGCGACTTCCTGCGCAAACCCTTAAAGAGACCATTGGTTCTTATGGGCCGAAGGAGAATCGCCGCTCGGCACTTCCACGCCTGGTTGATGGGTAAGTTCTTCGAACAGTTGTATTTTCCAGACACCCATGTTGGAGCTATGAAGGCTTTTGGGAATATGGGCGTGTTCAACGGTTTGGCACTTCCAGAGAAATGGGTCAACACCAACACCCGAAAGCCGGCGCTACCGGAACCTCTTCCACCTTTAGATGGAGACTTCAAAAGACCGGAATGGTGGAAGGACTGTCCGCCATACGGTTTGGTCGTGCCGTTCAGACGCTGGATGAGCCACATCGAAGATAATGTGGACCACTACGCTCCACTCTTTAGTCATCTTTTTCGGCGAACTCCTATGGATGGAGCAGACTGGCTCCTACAAATGGAAGAGGCCCGGCAGGTATTCGAGACGGGTCTTGCTAGATGGAGGAAAGACTTCGATCAGCTCATGGAAGCGTGGCATGAAAGCAAGGATAGTGCTCAAGCGAACTCATTGAGGTACCAGCTAAATACGCTTTACTCCCTTACGGTCATAGAAGCGTTTTCAACAGAACGATTTTTACCTCGGTACGGATTCCCCGTGGGAGTTCACAAGTTAAAGGTGATAGAGAAGGACGAAAAAGGCCGGATCAGAGAGCTTTCACAGTACCGACTTGAGCGCCCTGGGTTGTTGGCTCTGCGCGAGTATGTGCCCGGTTCACAGTTGTTGGTTGGCGGCAAACTGGTGACTTCGAGAGGCCTTTTAAAGCACTGGTCTGGAGCAAACCTCGACAATGCGCTCGGTCTTCGAGGTGGGGCGGCTCATTG
>CAZVVF010000861.1:0-2735 GCA_964630575.1 uncultured Burkholderiales bacterium
ATATTGATTTGGATTTAGGCCCTGGCGCGTACAAGCTTCAAGCTCCTCATCAGGCTGGGTTTGGCTCTCGTCTTCAGACTCAGGCTGGTCCACATCAGCTTGCGGATCACCGGCTTCCTCCACCTCGACCGCTTCCGTCTCGGGGGCTTGCTCTGCGACCGGCTCTGCGGTCTCGGCTACGGCCTGCGGGTCCTCTTCAGGTTCGGACTCCGATTCCGACTCTGCCTCGGCCTCAGATTCGGGCTCAACCTCGGCTTCGATTTCAGCGGATTCGGACTCGCTGGAAGCCGATTCATCGCGGGTCGCCGCCTCCTCTTGGCTCGCCTCGACCTCATCAGGGGCCTCGGCCAGCGGTTCGTCATCGGACTCAGGGCTGTCAGCGCCCTCAGCAGAGTCGCTACTCTCGAAGTCGGACGAGGTCGCCGGTTCGGTCTCCTCAACCTCTTCAGCGACAGCTTCAGCGGTCTCTTCCACGGGCTGGTCTGCGGAATCCTGGACCGACTCCTCCAGGGAATCTTGCCCGGCGTCTTCCACTTGAGCCTCCTCGGTGACCTCGTCGGGAACCTCGGCTTCTTGAGACTCTTGGGACTCTGCGCCGCTTGACTTTTCCTCTGAGGGCGCGGGCTCTTCGCTGGCTTGAGTCGCTACCGATTGAGGGGCTTCAATGATGCTCTCTCCCATTCCGATCTCACTCCAGGCAGAGTTCAAGAGCGCCGCCAGTTCTTTTTCCTGGTCCGGGGTTCGCACCAATTGGGACGCCGTGTCCTGAAGCACCTCGAAGGCCTCTTCGAGTTCGCTGGGGTCGGCCGAGTCTTGGGCCACACCCGAAAGGCGAAAGACCTGCTCTACGAGCGCGCGACCCGGGAAGCCGAGAAAGCCCTCAAGCTTTGTGGTCAAGATCTCGAAGGCTTGTCCATTGACCGCCTCTACGGTAACAACGGCCGGTGAGATCTCTTGGCTGAGGAACTCTTCTTTGAACTGCTCGACGCGCTCTTCCAGTGCCTGAATGGCCTGCTCGCGCGCGGAGACTTCCTGCTCCAGGGCCAGTCGAGCTTGCTCGAAGTCGGAGTTTGCCGTCTCCACCATCTTCTTGTGCTCGGCCTGAAGGCGTTCCAACTTCTGAGCGCTCTCGGTGGTCACCGCTTCCAACTCCTGGGAGAGGTGAAGTTCCTTGGAGCGATGCTCGGCGAGTTGCTCCTCGAGGTTCGCTATCTGCTCTTGCAGATTGGCGATCTGCTTGTTCAGCCCCTCGACTTTGGCCTCCAGATCCGCCACTTGGGCCTGAGAACTCGCGAGTTCCGCCTCGACCTTCTTCTTGGCCTTTTCTGTGCCTCGCACACTGAAGGATTGCGTGACGCACTGCTCCGTGAGCTGGCGGATCTCGTCTTTGAGTTTCAGGTTGTCCTGGCGCAGTTCCCTATTCTGGGCGAAGACCTTCAAGTCGGACCCTGACAACTGGCTTTTTAAACTGTCTATCTCCTCGAGGGCGTCCTCTAAATTCTTTGGTAATGTTGTGTTGTCACTATCCGACATATGAGCCATGCTCCGATTCTTCGATTAAAGTTTTCGGCCTATTCCTCAAAAAGGAACTGATCCCTGGGGCTTTAGCTCAGAGGGATTTTAAGATTTGAATGGCTCGATCCACATGCCTTGCCTGAGTCGCTGCGTGAAAGCCGAAGCGCAACGCCCCGTTGGGCGTCCCTACCGAAACACCGAGTTCACCCAAGCGCTGGGCAAACTTGGGAAGGTCTAGCCCTTCAGGCGGTTGGAAGCTCAACAGGCCGCTCCTGGAGTCCGCCTCGGCGGCTCTCAGGCTCTTCCAACCCAGGCCGATCATGGCCGCTTCCAAGGGATCTTGGAGTTTCGTTATGCGTTGGAAAATTTTCTCAGGCCCGAGTTCTTGGAGCATCTCCAGAGAGGCCTCAAGCCCAGCATAGCCCAGAGTGTTGACACTTCCGCCCTCCAGCGTGGTCGGGTCTTGGCAGCGCGGATCGACACCGTTGGGAAGACTATCCCACTCTCCCTCGATGAGAAAGTTGACCGGTTCCGGCAGGCTCAGCCAACTCGACAACCTGGGGCGCCAGTCTGCGGCGACCTGCGAATCGACGATCATGAAGCCGGCTGCTTCTGGAGCGAGCAAACCCTTGTGACTCCCAGCGGCCAGATAGTCGATGCCCTCTTGCCAGCGAAACGGTGTGTTGCCGAGCGCTTGCACAGAATCCAGGAACAAACGGGTCGGGTATCGGCTGCAGAGCTCAGCGAGTCGTTCGACGTCGACTCGGAAGCCGCTCCAAAACGACACCACGGAGAGGGCCATCAGGTGTGGCTTCTCCTGCTGGAGAAGCCGTTCGAGTTCAGCCCAGCCAGCCTCGGGGTTTGTGCGCAGGAGGTCATCATCGAACCAAATGGGCTGCAGACCGAAGGTCTGAGCCGCTGAACGCCAGGGGACGGTGTTGGCCGGGAACTCACCCTTTCCGAGCAAAACCTTGTCCTTCGGCTTCCAATCTTGGGCGTAGGCGACACCTAGAGCGGCGCTGGAGATGTTGGGGACATAGACAACACTCGACTCGGCAGGTGCCGAACAGAAGTCACGAATCCGCTCTCTCATGGCTTCTCGGCGCAGTCTCAAATCGAGAGCCGCGCTGAGTCCTTCGCTGCCGAGCCGCTGACTGGCCCGCCGGATTCCGTTTCTCACCGGTCGCGGCCACGGGCTCACGCCGCAATAGTTGAAGTAG
>CAZVVF010000862.1:0-2735 GCA_964630575.1 uncultured Burkholderiales bacterium
GGAGCGCCACTGTGAAAACGCCCTCGCGGTTGCCGAATACCTACAAGAACATTCTGCCGTCGAGTGGGTTCAATACGCAGGCCTGGCAAATTCCGAGCATCACGAACTGGCCAAAAAGTACTGCAACGGCAAGCCTTCGGGCCTCCTTACCTTCGGAATCAAGGGAGGCTTTGAAGCGGGACGAAAATTCTACGACGCCCTCAACCTCTTTAAGCGACTTGTAAACATTGGTGACACTCGCTCCTTAGCGGCCCACCCGGCCTCAACAACCCATCGACAACTCGGCGAGGACGAACTCAAACTCGCCAAAGTCACCCCGGACATGATTCGCCTCTGCGTGGGCATCGAGCACATCGATGACATCAAGGCCGACTTGGACCAAGCCCTTTCGAACGCGAGGTAGATCACGATGAAACTTTTTTACGCCGACCCCGGAAAAAAGAAACTACAAAAACTTGAGATTGGCATTATGGTTATCCTGTTGCCCATCGGGCTGTTCTGGGGGGCTCTAAGCTACCGAGACTGGGCCAACTTCAGCAAAGCCGAAGCCCTCCTGGAGGAAGCCTCCGCCCTGACCCACTCAAGCCAATACTCACGAGCGATTCCCAAACTGGAAGAAGCCCTTCTAGCCTACCCCGAGTACTATCCCGCCTGGGAGGAACTCGCCGTGAGCTACCACATGCAAAAGGAATACCAGAAGGCTGTAGACACCTATGAAAGGGGCGTGCAAACGCTCCCTGAAAATGGGAACCTGCATCGAGAACTGGCCACCGCTTACCACTACGCCGGCCACCACGACAAGGAGTTGTCAGCCGCTGAGTTAGCCGTGACCCTCCCCAATAGCGACCCGCTCTTCACCAGCCAAGTCCTTAGAAGGGCCAAGCGAGAGCAGAGCGGCGAGATCGAATTGGGTAGCCACCAAGACTTTGAAAAAGCCCAAGAGATCCAAGCTGGCTTTGAAGAGGACCACACCGGTCACAACCACGCGGTCCACGAGGACCACACCGGTCACGACCACGCCAGCGAAGAGGACCACACCGGCCACAACCACTGAGCCCAACCCACTCGGCAAGGGCTCGTCCGGCCTACTTCAAGCGATACCCTCGATAGTCCGTAGGAAGCGCTGTCAGTTCGTCAAACCTGGCGTTCGGCTCTGCCGGCACGTCGCCACCCTGAGCCAAGACCACAGTCCCTCCCGGGGCCAGGTAGGGCGCGATACCATCTAGGCCTTGGCCGAGAGGTTCAAAGCAGAGCACCAGCTCGTAGAACCCCTTGGCCAAGGAGAGCGGCCTGTCTGAGGTGAGTCTAAAGGACCCCATCAGTTGACTCATGAGCCCCTGCTCTCGAAGCAGAGAGCGGCATTCATCGATCAGGGCGTCGCTCGATGAGACCAACATCAAGCGATAGCCCCGACGAGCTAAGTCCACCATCGGGGCCGCTTCACGCGGTCGATAGGCGATTGTTCGCGAGCCTGGCCGAAGCCCCCTCAGCAGACACTGCCAACTCCCCGCCGACCAACTCGTTTGACTCACGAAAGAGGACCCAACAACGCCTACAACCCCATCTCTTGAACCAAGAACTCGGCGTCATAGACCTTGGAAAGCGCCTCTTTGATGGCGCGAACATCTACCGAGACAGCTCTCGAAATCACATCTTCGTACTGAAAGTCCAAGACCAAGGACTGGATGTTCCCATCAAAGATGAGCCCCACCAACCCGCCGGTCCTATCCACCACAGGCGATCCTGAGTTGCCACCGGTGATGTCTGGAGTGGAGATAAAGTCGAAGGGCGTTTCAAGGTCCAGCTTCGACTTGGCCTTCATCCAACTCTCCGGTATGGTGTAGGGTGGGGCCTGATCGAACCTGGCCCCTTTCTCATAGAGGCCTGCAATTTTTGTGAAGGCGGGGACCTTTTCGCCGTCCAATTCGTATCCCGCGACCGGACCGAAGGCCAAGCGCAAGGTGAAGGTGGCATCAGGGTAGCCGGCCGTCACGCCGAGGTCGTACTCCAACTGAGCGAGGTTGCCGTAAGCCACTTCCAACGGACCCTGAACGTCTTCCTCGTAAGCTTTGCGCAAGCGGCGAGACTCTTCATCCACCACCTTGGCCAATTCCAACATGGGGTCATCGACCTGGCCCTCGATGGCTTGTTGGCGAACCGCTACGTCTTTGAGCCTACTCTCGCGGACCAACTCCGAGGCGCGGACCCCTGGGGATTTCCCATCGAGAACCGCAACAACGAGATCGTCATCGGCCCCTCGAACCTCGACCAAAAAAGAGAGAGAATCGGCCAACTTCGCCGCCTCTAGGTCATCGTAGATGGGAGCCGTCGAATAGAGGTCTTGCTTGAGTGAGTCGAGGTTACTATCCCGATACTCGCGCAGGCGTTCGCCGTTGGGCTTGGCTGTCTCGGTCTTGTAGCGGTAGAGAGTCTCGGCGATATCGAACAACCGTGTATTGAAACCACGGCCACCCGCTATGAGGTAGTAGTCTGCGTAAATTTTGCTGTACGCATCCAAAGCTTGCTCAATCTCTTCATAGGGATCTCCGTACTTCTCGATCAAGTCCGCGCGACTAGCCAAGGCCGCCTTGACCTTCTGCTCTCTCTCCGATTTTGAGCGGATCAAGGAGGGGGTCTGCAGCCCCTCTAGGCCTCCAAGATAGGCCTTTCGAGCGTTCTGATAGCCGAACAGGTCGTCTTGGGCTCGACGCTTGCGCTCGGGACTTCGCTCAGCG
>CAZVVF010000863.1:0-2732 GCA_964630575.1 uncultured Burkholderiales bacterium
TCAAGCCGTGCCCGTCGGCCGTGGCGGATCTGTCCCAGCATCTCCCCGACGCTCCTCAGCCACTGTGTGATGGCCCCCACCGAGAGCAGTTGGGTCAACCGGTCGAGGGAGGCCCGCTCTTCGCTGGAGAGGTGAAGGATCGATTGGTCTTGCGATCTCACCTTCAGCAGCAGCATCATTCGCAAATGGTCCTGAAAGCTCTCGGCCATTCTCTTGAGGTCGCGTCCCCTTACGATCCACTCATCCAAGCGCTCCAGCGCCGAGGCGGCTTCGCTGCGATGGAGGTCGGTGAACATCTGTTCGAGCACCTCGTAGCCTACGCCGCCGAGCAGGTCGAGAACTTTGTCGCGGGTCACACGGCCTTCGCTGAAGACGTAAGCTTGCTCGAAGAGCACGAGAGCATCCCGCAGGGATCCGTCGGCTGCACGCGCCAACTGGCGAGCGGCGTCGTCGTCGAGTTCGATATTCTCCACCGAGGCTATCATCTTCAGATGCTGTTCCGACTCGCTGGCTGTTAAGGGCCGAAAGTCGTACCGTTGACAGCGACTCAAGATGGTCGATGGCATCTCGTGAGGGTGAGTCGTGGCCAGAATGAACACGACGTGGGAGGGAGGTTCCTCCAACGTTTTGAGGAGGGCGTTGAACGAGCTGGTACTGAGTTTGTGAACCTCGTCGATGATATAGACTTTGGTTCGGGCCGAAACCGGAGTGAAGTGAACCTTCTCGACGATAAAATCGCGGATTTTGTCGACCTGAGTGTGCGAGGCCGCGTCGATCTCGAAGACGTCTAGGTTGGAACCATCAGAGATGGAGCGACATTGGGAACACTCGTTGCAAGGCTCAATCGCTGGCCCCTTTTCACAATTGAGGGCTTTGGCAAAAATACGGGCGCTGGAGGTCTTACCGGTTCCGCGAGGGCCACAGAAGAGGTAGGCTCTGGCTGGATCTCCAGCCAAAAGCACGTTCTGTAAAGTAGAGACTACAGATTCTTGGCCAACCAGGTCGGAAAATTTCTGCGAGCGCCAACGTCGAAACAGTGAAACGGACATGCAGGGCCGTTCTGCTGAGAGGGTTGGGTCACCTTTGCGTTGAGGAGGTGACCCCCAACAAGGCTCTCACCAAAGCGCCTTTATTGCTGCTCCAGACATCTTCCTCACCGGTTGGTGGCAACTCCAGAGTGATGGTGGGGATCTGGGCCTCTATACCGGCGTAGGTTCCGAAAGAGCCCGGGGTGGGATAGCCGATGCTCGGCTCCACCTTGTAGCCGCTCTCTACGGCCATGGCTTCAGCCAGGCTCTGGGCTGGCCCGTCGAAGTTGAGGCAACGATAGGGGCAATGGATCGAAACGATACGCTGAGGTCGAAAGCGGGAAAGCAGATCGACGACCACTCGGGTTTCAGGTTCTGACCCAGGCCTCTCTCCTGCCCAGTAGTTGGTGCCTTTCTCTTCTGACTTCCAATTGGATGTCGGATAGTTTCGATTGAGGTCCACACCGTTGCTATTGACCCTCTGTCCGCGCGACAAGCCGTCGGGGTTGACCGCAGGTACTATCACCGCTGTACGCCCTTCCAGCAACTCTGGACGTTCTCGGAGGTGGGCCAAGAACTTTTCCAGCAGCAGGCTGCTCTCGGGTTCGTCGCCGTGAAAGGCGCCCAAAAACATCACCACTTCGTTTCCGCTCCCGAATCGATAGCCGACGATGGGTCGACCCTCAACGGACCTGCCGAGCTCTTGAGCGAGGCCTTCTGGGCCCGCAAGATCTGCTGTCAAAACGTCTAACTCCTCTGCTGATTCGACTCTCAACTGGAGACCGATCTCCCCGATGACCAAGCATCTCTGGTCTCTGTTGAGAAGGGCATCGTGGACTCCGAGTTTGATGGGCTCCGAGCCGAGGGCATCGACCGGTTCAAGGGAGAGGACCGCCCCGTTTTTGTGCAAGCCCGAGGTTCCCTCTTTGGGCTGCCACCCGCTCTGGCTCAGTCGGGCCGTGATGGGGTGCTGAGCGAGGGCCTCGGAGCATAGGGCAAACATCTCAGGCTCTGCCTCGGCCAGAGAATAGAAGGCTTTTCCCCACTGTTTCATGCGGTAGAAAGCATGGGCTGATTCCAGGTGGAGATCGCCCCCGGCGGCGGACTCGGCTCTCTGCCAGGCCAAAAGGCTCTCTTCGCGGCGCTCGTCGGCCCACAGGCGCCGCGCCAGAGTCTCTTGCACGAGGGAGGAACCGGGGTATTGTTGGGCCTTGTCCAGCAGCCAGTCAGTGGAACGCTGCTGGCTGAGTTCCACGATGACAAAGCCCGGAGCCGGAAACAGCCTCCCTGGAAATTCGTCGCTTGTCCATTCGGGCCAGCCGTCGCCGTCGGGGTCCACAGAATACACCTCCGGATCGGCCAAGGCTGTGGCCCAAAGGCTGATCAGAAGAAGGAGTAGAAGCGCTGCCCTTTTCACGAGTCGTTGGTGCCGTCTGGCCCCGTTTCATCGAGGAGTTGGTGGTCGGCCGGTTGGGTGCAGAGGACCTCCAGTATCGTCCGCTCTTGGCGGTTGAGGAATTGGTAGTGGTGGACCTCTCGCTTTTGCTCCAGTGAGACGGGCAACACTCTCATGGCCGCTGTCATCAGAGCCGACTCCTCCAGGTCCACGGCGTCGTAAAAGGCCGCTCCCTCAAGGCCTCTGTCGTCGCGAAAGATCAGGACTTCCGAAAAGACCACTCTAAAAACCTCGCCGCGCGACCAGGA
>CAZVVF010000864.1:0-2724 GCA_964630575.1 uncultured Burkholderiales bacterium
CTTTGTTTATGTGCTCACCGTCACGGGGGTGGACCGAGAGGCGCAGAGCCTCTTCCCGGTGTTGTACGAAGCGGCTCTGGAGGGGGTGGATACGGTCGATTTTCGGTCGGGCGGTTTGGGATTGTACCGGCTGAAGGTGGTTCCAGCATCCGAGAGCCTGCAAATGATCTGGGCAGCGGTTCTCTTTTTTGCTCCTCTGCTGACCAGTAAGTTCTTCCACTACCTCTCCAAGGCGCGGCAGCGACGCTTGGGAGGATTCCTCGCGGCGGCTCAATTGTTGCCCACACTCTGTTTGCTGATCGCCTGGAACTTTCAAGACCGATTCCTGCCCCTGTTTGACCACAAAGATTTCGCCCCCTTGGATCTGAGAGAGTTCTTGTACTGGGGGGTTCCAGCCAATATTGGCATTGGGGTCTACCTGTTCTTGTCCGTCTACGGTGTCTGGGACAAGATCATCAAGCCACGGGAAGTGAGAGTGGCCCTACCGTTCTTGCTGACTCTGGTTTATCTTGCGCTCATGTTCTTTATCATCTACGGGCGTAGTTGGATGGCTTAGCGCAAAACGAGTGGAGCCGAGCCTGGCTCAGTCGATGGGGGCGGCTAGGCTTTCGAAGGGAAGAGCAGAGCGAAGCTCTTCCAGGCTGAGGATGGCATCAAAGTTCTTGAACGTTGCTTTGAGCTTTTTTAAATAGTATTTGATGTTGACGTCTGAGTTTTCGGGGTCGAAGTCAGCGATGCTCTTGCAGTTGCTGTAAGCGGTCACGCTGGCCTTGTTACCGGTCACGTAGTAGGTGATCGATTCCCCGGCTCGGTAGTCTCGCTCGCTCGCCAGGGCTAACTCGTAGACTGCGGCTCTGTTCCGTCCGCCCTTGGCGATCTTCTTGGCGTAGGTTTCTGGATTGTCGATGAGGGTCTCCGTTTTGGCCAACTCCTGAACCGCGATCCGGTGGCTCTGCAGTCGCTCTTGATAGTCTTCGAACACACCTATTCGGGCTGAGGTTCCCTCTGAGAGCGAGACCCTAATGAGGTCCTCGATAAAGCTCCTGAGAAACGGTTCCAGGGAGCGAGAGCGGAGTCCGGAACCACGAAGTATCAGGTTCCCGTCTTCTTCTAGGAGCGCGTAGTTCTTCATTTTGTGGCAATACATCCCCACATAGCGGCCGTCAAACTCGACCTGGACACCGCTAGGAAGCTCCCGATTGAGAGCTTCGATCCAACCGGTTTCGGAGAGTTGCTCCGAGGGCACAAAGTAGATGCCGTCGGTGTCCACCTCAAGGATGCGACCGTCGCGCTCTTTCAGCCAGTCCATCATTTTGGTCAAGAGTTCTCGGCCGAGTCGTGTCACTTCTGCGGCCTTGTCGAAGTCGGCAAAATGGCCTTGGCCGAATCCGAGATAACCGTAAAACGAGTTGATAAGGATCTTGAATGTGCTCTGGAGATTTCCAAAGAAGGCTCGTTCGGATTCGCTGACCGCCTCCTTCTGTTTGCGTTTCGCACTGAAGCGAAAGTCCCTGAGAGCTTCTAGCAGACCAGAGAAGATCTTCAGTTCGTCTCCCCGGGGCAACAAGCCATAGCTGATAATGAGGGATGGGTAGAGCGAGGCTACGTCGCAGTGGTAAACCCCGTAGGCGCACCCTTCGTGCTCCTGCGCCGTGAGGCCACCGGCGAAGTTCACCACCTCGGGCTTTTGCGGGATAGAGTGATTGTTTCGATAGTACTCGCGCAGAAAGAGATAATTGATCCGGGTCGCGTTGCCCCTGAGAATGACGTTCTCGAAGCTCAGACCGAAGATCTGCGATTGCAAAAAGTATGGATAGATGAGACGCCGGTGAATTTTTTCCAGGCTGTCGGTGTCTAGACGGGCTCGCTCTTCGAGGGATTGGTCGGCTCTGCCGTAGGGTAGGCCAAAGTGCTTCGCGACGTCCTCAAAGTCGTACCCGAGCATCTCCCGGGCTGAGACGTCGTGAAGAATGGAGAGGATCCAGGAATCGGCGAGTTCTCGGCCTCCCAGGTAGTGACGGCGGTAGTCGAGTTGCTTTTCGGCGATCACCATCCGAGTCTTGCGACTCGTGAGCTTCTGGCCCGAGCGTCCCCAATCGAGCTTCACGCGGTGCTTTTGAGACCTGACCCGGAGCCGTTCCAGGTCGTGATTGAAGAGACCGTGACCTAGGATGAGATCGGGGTCGATCTTCTTGAGCTTGCCTCGGAAATGCCACAGGAGTTTGTCTTCGTCGGGGTCCTCCAGCAAAGTGAACTCGCCCTGATCGCCCTCTCTGAGGGCGATGGCGACGATCTGGTCAGAGTCTAGGGCCGTCTCTGTGACCTCGCCGGCCGTGTAGACCTTGAGGGTCAAGCTCTTGACCTCTTCGAGGGCCATGGCGTTGTAGTAGGTTTGCCCGCTGCAGAGCAGATACTGCGTGGTGATCTCGTTGAGGAAGAGCTGGGGGGAGTCTGGATGGTTTGGCGAGAGGCCAGAGATGGCGGTGAGGTGCTTGGACAGGCTCTTGAGATCGGACCAGTTGTCGGTCGTTATCAGGTGCTTGTAAGCATTGTTCCCGTCCAAGGGGATCGATTCAAACTCAGCTTCGGAGAATCCATCCAGAAGAGAGGGGTCCGTCAGCCAAAGAAAGGGTCGAAAGTCTGGCTCGGTTTGCTCTGTGAGTTTCCCGTCAATCCTTCGATAGACCGAGAGGGTTCCGTTTCGGTCGGCGCTGACGTTCACTA
>CAZVVF010000865.1:0-2724 GCA_964630575.1 uncultured Burkholderiales bacterium
CAGACAACAGGGTCCCTCTGCCCAGCGCCAACGACCTGGAAGGGGCTGAGCGAATTCGCGAAACTCGTCAGCACGCGCTGGGGGCTCAAGCGGTTCTAGACGCGGCGGTCCACCTGGACGAAACGATCCCCAAATGGGACTACAGCCCCCTCGACTTGAATCCTGAGCCAGGGAGTATCGTTTACGAGTTTAAGGATGCAGGGCGTGACAGGACCTGGTTTCGCAACCATCTCCATGTGCCTTTCCACCTTCATGACCAGGCCGAACAATACCCCGTTGAGCACGACGGAGAGTCTTTCCAGGTCTACCTCCGAGCCGACCGAGGACAAGAAGCCTTCGACCTTCTCATCGATGGGAAGCGTAACGCTGGTAGCCTAGAGGCCTCTCAGTACCTGCCCACCTTGGACGAGGTACGGACGGTGAAATGGAACCAGGACAAGGGCACACTCGAATATCGAGTTCTGGGAAAAGACGTGGACAACTAGAGACTAGAGTCGCACGGTTTAAAACCGTGCGGAAATCGCCACCTCTGACGGGCTTCTCCCAGCCGACCGCCCTGTCAAAGAGGAGCACGAGTGTTAGAACGAAACCGAGCCATTTTTTCAAAAAAATGACCCGTCTGAGCCCTTTGGCTCAGACGGGTCCGGTTGCCCCTCTCCCTCGACACACCAGCTTCCCTACCCAGCTGCTATGAGTTCACCGTCTCGGGGCACTTCGCCGAAGGAGAAAGGCGCGAGAGCGCGATCAGTAGCCACCCATGTAAGGTTGGCCACCGAGCTGAGGGAACCCGAAACCGAAATTCGGTTGAAATGGGCTGAATCCAGGATAGGAGAAACCACTATTGTACCCGCCAAAGAGACTGGCACTCAGGTTGAAGTAAGGAGCGATCCCGCCGCCTACCGTATAGCTACCTTCCATGGTTTCGCCATTGTAGTTGCCCACGTTGAAGCTAGTAATGTTGTGTTCCTGAAGCGACTGGAGCTCCCCATCTTGAACTTTGCCATCGGCGTTGGCGTCGGCCCAGACTTGGAGACCGGCCATTTCGGCACCGCTGACTTGGCCATCTCGGTTTTTGTCGAACATAGCAGCCAATTTCTCGTAGCCGTTCTGATACTTTTCGCCGTTCGTCCCCTCGGTACCAAAGAGTTCAACCGCGCTGTTGATCTCCCCATCTCCATTGAAGTCGGCAACCAAAAAGCCGTCTCCCCCATTCTTTTTGAGCCATTCGGTTTGCTCTTTGACCTCTTTTTCTCCGAAGTGGTAGAGGCCATCATCCTTCATTTCACCGACCACGTTGCCGTTTTTGTCCAAGTACTTGTAGCCTTCGTACTTCTTCTGGGTGCCCTTGGGAACGCTCTTGTCCACCTTGTTACCATTGCTGTCGACCCAATAGCCGCCCTCCACCGCGGGAGCCCCCGAGCCGGGTCTTCGCTGCTGGCTTTTGTACTGGTATGACACGTTGTTCGGGTCCAGGTCAAACATGGTGGTTGGGCCGTCTATTTTGCCATCCCCGGTGATGTTCTTGCCTGTGATATCAGCCTGACCGTTCTGGTTGAGGTCCAAGACGATCGGTGAGCGTTGAACGGTCTTCTGACCGTCTTTGGAGTCGAACCACACGTCCCACATTTTTTGGCTTTCACCGGGCACTTGCTGAAATCCAAAATTCAGATTCAACTGTCCCTGCAGAGCCGACTGCCCCCAGCCAAATCCTGGCGGGCATTGAGGATCGTAGGGGCTCATTTGATGACCACCAAAGCCTGAGCCAAAGGCAGAGAAACCCTGCTGCAGGCCAAATCGACTCTGGAGACCGAAAGCCCCAAATTGCAGCCCTGAGTTGTATCCCCCCGCAAATCCACTCCAGCCAGCATGGAGGCCCTGTAAAACCTGACTCAAAGCCCTACCGGAGAAAGAAGTCTGACCGACCCTAGAAACGCTCGCAGTAGCGGTAGCCCCGAAGGCCGAGGAGACATTCATGGAATATCCGCTGTTGAGGTAAGGGTTAGAGAACGACGAAATGGATGAAGAATACAATATAACAATGTCCTTTCGGGGAGCCTAAATTCGCCTCTATTCTAGTGGCAAGCCCGGCCCCTATCAATAGTGATTTGCAACTATTTAGTCTTTGCTGACGACGACTTCCTCAAAGAGGGAGGCGTCGAGTGGTGCTTCGCTTTTTTCAGGTCCTTGCAGTTCCCTGAAGTCTTGTTCCCAGCGTTCGCAGTCGCCGAGAAGCTGAGTTAAGGATTGAGGGTCCAGAGAGGCTTGCTGACTGAGCTTCTGCCAGGAGAGCGCCAGATTGGAGAGTTCGGCGGCTCGTTGGTCCACGGTCCGGTAAGCTTCACTGGGCTCTTCTTGGCACAGGCCCTGCAGACGCAGACTCTCCATGGTTTGGCAGCGAGCGTTGAAGTAGCTATGGAGCTCAGCTTTAGATTCCGTGGAGAGCGGGAGGCCGCGTTGATGCTGATACTGTAAGCGCTGGAGATGAATGTCGCCGGGTGCGCCGAAGGCTTCCCTCTCGATTTTGAAACGAGCAGCCTCACTGTGGGCGAGAGCCTTGAGCGCCGCAACGAGAACCTGGCCTGCCTCCTGCACCTCCTCTGGTCCACTCTCGGATTCCAGGGCTAGGTGAAGACCTCCCAGTCCACCCTTGATTCCGGCTAAGGCGTGGCGCGCTTGGCGGCTGACTCGCAAGCCCTGATCATGGTCAAAGAGTTGTTCAAAGAG
>CAZVVF010000866.1:0-2703 GCA_964630575.1 uncultured Burkholderiales bacterium
GAGGCCGCGATCGAGGTCCCCAGGTCGGCGTTCCAAAGCTCCTCTCCGCTCAGCAGAGAGAGAAAGCGAACAGTCCCTCCGGGCTCGGTGAGGGCGAGGCGGCCATATCCCGTGGAGGGATTGAGGTAGATCGGGGTTTTGAGCTTCTTTTCCCAGCGCAAGGTGCCCGCTTTGAGATCCCAAGCGCGCACTTGTCCCGCTTGGTCGAGAGAGATGACGATGGCACCATCGGCTGAGCCTGCTACCGGGTTGCTGGCCGGAGGGGCGGGGGTGACGGCTTCCCAAAGGTTCTCGCCGTCCACCACATCGAGGCATACGATCCTGCCTCGGTCTCCCTCGTCCAAGGCGTAAACGAGGTGGCCCGCTACGACGGTGATACAGGCCAGCGGCTTGCCTTTGCATTCGAATTCCCAAACCGTTTTGCCGCTCGAGTTGAAGGCTAGGATTCGATTTTCGATGCCTACGAAAAAATTGTGGCCGTCGGAGAGAGGGTGAGTGGTCGGCTCGGAGGGCAGTGGCGGGTTGACCGATTCTTTGCTCCAGTTGTGCAGGGAGAGGGCCGTCTCGGTCGGGACCGCGACCTGTTTGAGCGACAGGGCCGGAGCGAAACTCAGACTCGCGCTTGCGGAGTAGCTGACGGTCGGCGCAGGCCACGGAACAGGTGTCTGGGTGGTGAGATAGTTGAAGGTTGCGGGGAGGCTGGGTTGGACGGGGGCTGTGATCGCGGGAGTGGGAGATGCCGATGGGGGGCTCTCCGCCCCCGGAGAGGCCTGGGGAGTGGGCGAGATAGCCGGTGTTGCGGAAACGGCTGGGAGCGGGGAGGGTGACGATTCTAGCGCGACCTGTTGGCTGAAAGCTTGCTCCAAAATCGCAGGGAGTTGAACAACCTGGTTCCAGTCTGGAGCACTGAGGTTGTTGACACCGGACAGGGCGAGCAGATCGAGTGTTCGCTTGAGATAGCCTTGCTTTTGGTAATCTTCAAGCATGGCGCGGCCCGGGCTGGGAGCCAGAAAGGTGTAGCCGGTCAAGAGTGAGTCAATCTCGATCCCTTCGGCGTCAGCCTCCCTCTTGAGCGCTGTCCTGAGCAGTTCAGGTTGACTCTCCAGATAGCCGACCAGGCGAGCCCACGAACTCAAAGCGGCAAACAGGATATCCCGACGCGCCTTGTACTCGGCTTGATCGGCGTGCTTGGCAAAGTCGCGGCTCAGAACGGCAACGGTCGGCATGGGATCCTCGGGACTGGTCGTGACCAGGACCTTGAACTGGCTCGCCAACTCCGCGGAATTGACACTGGTATCGGTAAGGGCAGCATCCACAGCCCCGCCTTGGAGCCAGGCTTCGACTTCGGCGAGACTCTGTGCGGGCACCACGGTGGCTTCTGGAAGCATGCGGCGGGCGAGGAAATCGGTGGCAGCGGATCGGGCCACAGCGACCTTCCCTGGCTTTTCCGATTTGGGGTTCGCCAGCAGTTGGTCGAGGCCCACTGAGAGTCCACTGAAGAAGAGGAATCGTCCGGCGTCGAAACGGCCTTGGGCTTGGACGGCTTCTCCGAGCGGGGCGATCACGAGATCGAGTTCTTGGCTTGCCAGTTCAAGCCAAACAGTCTCAGGGTTGTACTCAACGAGTTCCAGCCGCAGTCCGTCCACTTCAAGAAGGCGCTGCAAGCTCGTGATGAGGAGCTTTTCAGGCCTCTGGGCAACCGCCACTCGAAGTTGATCGCGCGTGACGATATTGGGAGTGGGTGTTGTGTCTGGGTTCGGTCCCTGACCGAACGGGTTGGGTATGAGTTTGGTCCTCCAGCCTAAGAAGAGAAGGGCCCCCACCAGAACCAGAAGGATCAGGACGTTGAGTACTTTTCGCATGTCCGAGAATCAGTTCGGCTCTTCCGGGGTGGTCTCCCCTTCGTCCGAGGCTAAGCGTCTCTCATACTGGGAGATAAAGGGAGCCCAAATGACATAGGACACGGCGAGATTCACCATCAGAAGGACAAAGGCCATCTTGTCTTGGGTGGAGAGGACCGAGCCCAAAAAGCATGGCATAACCCAGGGCACTTCGATGAAGGCTCTGCCAACGAGGCCTGTCACAGTCGCGTAGTAGGCTATGGTTCCGCAGACGAGAGGCGCGACGATAAAGGGAATTCCCAAGATGGGATTGGCCACCACTGGGAGTCCGAACAACAGGGGCTCATTGACATTGAAGAGGCCGGGTACCAGAGCTATCCGGCCGATCTTTTTGACGTGAGGGTGTTTGCTCCGCATGCATCGCAAAGTCGGGGCCAGAGTGGCGCCCGCCCCACCGATCCAGATGAACCATTGGTAAAAGGGGTAGGCTGTTACGTATGGGAGCGCCTTGCCGGCTTCATGGGCGTCGGCATTGGCGACCACAAACTCTTGCCAGATAGGTAGCATGGCCGCGTTGATCACAGAGATCCCGTGGACTCCCGCTACGCCGAAGAGGTGTAGGAAAACATTCACCCCGAGCACAGCCGAGAAGCTGTCGCCCAGACGCTTGAGCCAAGCGGTCTGCTCGGCGATCATATGATGGATGTCAACGCCGATCCAGTGGCGCAAGGCCCACATGAGGAACACGCACACCAGCATGGGTAGAAAGCTGGCGAAGGCGTGGATCACCGCAGGCGGAACACCGGCTGTACTCTCGCTGTTTTTGTCTTTGGGGAGAAAAGTGAGGTGTCGAGAGATCTCG
>CAZVVF010000867.1:0-2701 GCA_964630575.1 uncultured Burkholderiales bacterium
GACGGCCCCCGAGACCACCACCATTTCTGGTTTCTGTGGCACGTAGAGCACATCCCCGTTCTTGACACCGGGGTCTCCGGTCCCTTGATTCAACATCTGAATCAGGTCCACGGGGATGCGGTCTGTGGCTAGTATTTTGTCTAGGACTCGGGGCAACTCGCCCACCTCGCCTCCAGCCAACGACGCGAGGTCTGTGCTGGATTGGCTCGCAGCCCTTGAGCGTCTAGCATTCTCTACTTTGGCGATCTGAGATACGACCTCTTGGATATTTGTGAAGACCTCTTTGGCCAGGTTACTTATGTCCGGTCGGAGGATCTCGTCTTTCGGACGGTTGAAAGACGCCGCCATGGGATAGGCCTCGGGTGTGAGGCCTCCGGCGCGCTCGATGACGGACTGAAGAGTCTCCCGCTCGGGGTCCACGGTGTACACGCCTGGGTTGATGAACTCACCAGCCAGGGTGATGGATGCGGGCCATCTTTTCTTTCTCAACTCTTTTCGGATGATCACCACGTCGAGGGGCTGGAGTTCGATATTTTCAGAGGAGTCGGTGGAGGTCTTGACCGCGTCGAGATCTACGGGAATGAAGGCGAGTCTTCCGTCGGGCCCAGGACGGGTGATCTCCGCTTTGGTCGCGGCCTCGGGAGTGGTGCCTCCGGCCAGCATGAGGAGATCGCGAATCTTCATGTTTTGGTAGCGCGGGTACTCTCCGGGTTGGCTCACCTCACCCTGGATGCGAACTCGTTCTTTGTTGAAGAGCGCCTCGGAGGCGTCGTATATGATGACCCGATCTCGCGGAGCCAAGATGATGTTGTGATTGGGGTCACCGCTGAGGGCAAGTTCGAGTTCGAAGCCCCTCATTCGTAGCGGCTCGGTAGGGCCTCCCTCTCGAAAGAGCTCAGAGTGCCCGCCGTAGGCACCTTGGGCCAGTCCTTCGGCCTGACGGATGAGATCGGAAACCTTCATGCCGTGCTCGAGTTGGTACCACCCCGGCCTGCGCACGGCTCCACTGAGATACACACCGTTGTCGAGATTGTTAACCACGGTGTCCACGGTCACCATATCTCCAGGTTTGAGGGCGAACTGCGGCGCTTGCTTGAGGGCGACGTCGACCACCTTGCGGGTTCGATTGTCGGACACACGATTCACCTTTAGGACCTGGGCATAACCTTCGGCCACAACGCCGCCAGCTAAGCCCAGAAGATGCTCCAGATTTTTTTCTTGGAGAATTTCGTATCGACCGGGCCTCTTGACCTCGCCGCTGATCGCGACCTCTGATCCCATGAGAGGTATAAAGATACGGTCCCCGTTTCGCAATCGAGTGGCAGCTGTTTTTCCGTAGACCAGAACGTTGTAGATATCGTAGAGCGCGATCGACCTGCCGTCTCTCTGGAGTTGTACGGCGCGATAGCTGCCTGAATCGGATGGTCCTCGGGCAAAGAGCAGGGCGTCGAGGACGGTGGAGCCAGGATTCATCTGGTAGCTTCCTGGAACACGAGCCTCTCCCAACACGGTCACATTGATTTGGGGTATCTTGGCGAAGGTGACTCGCGATCTCATGTTCGGAAATCGAGCCTGATAACGGGCGTCGATGGTAGACTCGGCCTCTTTTCGTGTCATCCCGGCAACGCTCATGGGTCCGAGCCCTTTGAGGTAGGTGTCTCCCATGTTGCCCACCTGGGCGTTCTGGACCGTGGCCCCGCCTTTGGTGTTGTAAGTGGTCACGGTCAACTCGTCTCCGGTGGAGATGGCATAGTCCTCAGGGACAGCACCAGCTTGACTTTTGACCAACTCTTCCACAGAGCGTTTGAAGAAATCTTCCCCGAACCGAGGCAGGCTTCGAAGCTTGGTTTTGACCTCGCCTTGAAGGGCGTCGTCGAGAGCGTCGAGTGTTTTAACATCGTTCCAGGTGCCTTGGCTTCCCCGGGCTGATTCGGGTGGGGCGTTCGATTTGCTGTTGGAGTCGGCACCGTTTCTTTGGTCGCTCTGATTGGGTTGGTCAGGTGACGTGGTGGTGGACTGTGGGTCTGCGGTGGGCCTCGTTGTGGCTGGAGCGGCCGTGTTATTTGCAGGTACCGCAGCCCCGCTGTTGCCAGAGTCTTGGGCCCAACTTCTTGTGAGACTCATGAGGATCAGCAGAAACAGAAGGATCGATTGAGCTTTTTTAACTTTCATGTGTTCCAAATATCTCCGATGACCGTACTAGAGGTTCCTTATTCTGTTGACCCCTTTGGTCTACTGTGACCGAGAGGCCAAATCGAACAGGCCCTCCTGACCTGAACGGACCACACTCCATGACCATTTGGCTGCGCCAAAGTGCCTCACTAGGCAAGTCGTCGTTGGTGCCACACCGAGATGTCCATCCGGTCATTTAGGGTGGGCCGGCAAGCGCTTTCTTTGGGCCAACTAGCCTCTGCAATCTTGTGCGCACGGTGATAGGTGTGCCTGGCTTGAGAAAGTAGAATCGAGTATTCCAAATTTTAGGGGCATAAGATGATGAGAGTTCAAAATCGATTGAAGCGTTGTAATATCCTGAGCGTCGTCGCGATTATGATGACGATTCTACTCGCAGGCTGTGGTGGGGGTAGCAGTGGAGGTGGCTTTGGAGGCAACTCCGATGGCAATGGCGGTAGCGGAGGTGGCTCGTCAACGGGGGGATCATCAGCGGCTCCGACACCCGGCTCCCTGAATCTTCTGGTTGAGT
>CAZVVF010000868.1:0-2694 GCA_964630575.1 uncultured Burkholderiales bacterium
TGCCAGTGAGGCAAAGGACCTCGTCGTTTTCCTCGAGCTTCAAAGCCCGCAACTCAGAAGCTGGGTCCTCGTTGGCCGCAGAGTACACGATCTGGTCAAAGAAGTTCTTAGAGATAGAGGGTAAACTCTCGTGCTTTCACAACAAACGGCTCCTCGGTAGAGGGCTTTCTGAGCCAATCTCTCAACGCTCGGATCTGGATGTCTGGATAGTCGGACTCCACCGACACGGTGGGGCGTTCGGACAAAGCCTCCAAGTTTCTTCGTTGCAGCGCTAGAATGTTGGCATCCTGCTTGAGAATATGCCGAGCCAGCAGACCGAGTCCCAGCGAGGCGGGCTTGTTGAGAGCCCCGAGACGCACAGAGACCGAGACGAACACTTCGGTCTGGCAAGGCCCGTTCGGCGCCATGGCGATGAGGGCCGAAAAGCTCGGTTCGTCCTCGCCGAGCCAGTAGTCGACCTTCACGTTGGTGGGAGCCCAAAAGGCATCCGTGTGCCTGACCTGAACGGGACCCTTCTTGCCGATGAGACGCAACAGCGGCAGATGCTCAACACTGGGCTCGTGATCGACTTTCAGGCCACTCTGATCGCCCGAGACCCGAACCTTGCGAGGTCGAGGCTCTGCTGGCGTGCGTATGATCCCGGTATGAACGAAGGCGGTGTGCGGCCCATCCATGAAGTTCTCGATGAGATCTCCCACCTCCACGGCAAAACTCTGTTGAAGCCGAACCGTGCTCCACCCCTGGTCAGCCCTAAGTCCCTCCATGTAGGGCAGGCTCTGGCCTGGTCTTTTCTCCCCCATCCAAACCCAAGTCTGACCTCCGGACTCAAAAGTTGGCAGAGAGCGCAGCCGTGCCTTGGGCTTTTTTTCCGGGTCCCCGGCCGGTATCTTGACGCACTGTCCCTCAATAGAAAAAGTCCAACCGTGGTAGGGACAAGCGATATTCTCACCCACCAGCCGACCGCAACTCAGCGGCGCTTGACGGTGAGGGCAGACATCGAGAAAGGCGCGCGCTCGACCCATGGAGTCGCGCCAGAGAACCAGAGGGACCGACAGAACCTTAGCCGCGGTCGGACGCTTGGGACTCAGGTCCTTGCTCCAACAAGCCGGATACCAGAAGTCTCTTAAACCCTCGGACTTTCGATAGTATGAATAGGCGTTGAGATCAGACATAGCACGCCTTCGCAGTTCCTCGTCGAAGCCTAGGCACCTGGCCAGAGTGTGGTGCCTTCAGCAGGCGAGCAGCCCCCCGCCGTGAACTCTCCCCGAGGACACCGCCAGCCTCGGGCCACCGTTTCGATCGGTACCCATCGCTTTGCAGAAGACAGAAAGGGGCAAGAGCCCATGACTCAAGCTTTGAACCCGGAGCCCGCATCAGACACTCTGCCGGACCTTCCCGGTCTCGACACCCACCTCGGCCTGATCCGATGCGGAGGGAAGGTACCGTTCTACCGCAAGCTTCTGTTGGGATTTTTGCGCGACTACAGCGACATCATCGAGCGCATCAGAGAGGCCCCAGACAAGAGCGTGGCCGAACGTGAGGCCCACACCCTCAAGGGTGTCGCCGGCAACCTTGGTGCTGTCGAGGTCGCTGAGCTTGCAGCCTGTCTAGAATCCCACTTTCGCAACGGCGAGGGGGATCCCTCAGAGCACCTCAACGCCGCAGAGACAGCCCTCTCAAAAGTCCTTGAGGGACTCAAAAATCTCCCCCAGGAAAAGCCCGTCGAGGCCAGAGAACAAGTCCAGATTTCCCCCCAACGTCGAGTGGAGCTCTGCGACAAGCTCCGCGGGCTGTTGCAAGATTTTGACGGGGAAGCCGCTGACGCTCTGGAAGAACTCCGCCCTGCCGTCGGGGCGAAGCACGATCGCGTGCTCAAGATGCTCGAGGATGCCGTTGACGGGTTCGAGTTCGACGAAGCCTTGGAGCACCTCGACACGCTCCAATCCCAGTGGGCTTAGAGGGCCTTTTTTTCTTCCAGAAACGCCTTCAGGCGTTCGGTATCCTGATCGCTCCATCCCTCAGGTGAGGCGATCTTGACCCAAGCATCAACCGGGAGAGTGCCGTATCGGTGCCCGTGCCCGTCCGGTGCCCTGGCTTGCAGATAGTCGGTCGATGTCTGCAGAAAGGTGATGATCGGAAACCACGTCATGGCCTGCAGGACATCCCCACCCCGTTTTTCGCGCAGCCAGTCCGGTTTATGAAACATGAGTTTCGGAGACCACCAGACGATCGGGTCCGACGGATTCTGGAGATAGACCGCGCGAGGGTACTCCCACTGGCCGCGAGGAAGATCCAGGTCGGAGGCTTTCCAGGCAAACCTGACCGTGCGCCCTTCTTCAACGATAGGCAAGACCTCCGAGGACCCCGGGTCGCGATGGGCCACCGCCTCGGTGCGGATCGGGTTCACGTTCGGCGGACCGACCAGCAGAGCCCCCTGGCAACGCTCTCGAAAGGCCTGAGCGCTAGGGAAGGCGGCTTCGGCTCCGTAGCTGCCCAGACTCTCACCAAAGGACAAGAGGAGAGGCCGTTGGTCCTCAGGCAAACGAGACCACTCCAGGTAAACAGCGTCGTAGAGCGCTCGCCCAGCCTCACGAGCTTTGTGAGAGTCGGCCAAGAAAGAGAAAACACTGGGAAGGTAGGAGTACTGCATGGCGATTAGAGCCGAGTCTCCGTTGGCCAGGTACTCCATGGGTA
>CAZVVF010000869.1:0-2692 GCA_964630575.1 uncultured Burkholderiales bacterium
TGACATCATTCCTGACGGCAAGAAAGACCGTACTCTATCCCGTCGTGAAGATGGTGACACCGTTCATTACACTCGTCAGTTTAGTACAAACCGAGGCGTGGTGGAGCACTTGGTTCACGATACGGCAACAGACACGATGAACTATTTCCTCAGAAACGACAAGGGCCAATTCATCAGTCAGTAGTCGAACCGCCAGCGCTTGATGATGGGAACTCCTTTAGGGGTTCCCATTCTGTTTTCCGAGACTCCTCTACGGGGCGCACCGTCGCCGATCGGGCTGCTAGTCGAGCAAGCGTTTCACTCGAAGTGTTGCATCCGGCTGTGGCGCGTCCGAGTTGTAGGGGTCGGGAATGGGCCTACCCCAACTCTCCAGATGGGCTCGGCCAGAAGCGTGAAGGCTCACGAGGGTATATCCATAGTAACCCCGGCTGTTGTTGAAAGAATCCTGGACTTAGCTCCCCCCATTGCCAGCCACCAATTGAGGTGTCCCGTTGGCGAGATGGCTGTATTCCCAGAGGTGCGCGTGGGCGCAAAGGTATCCGCGCACCTTGGAGTGAGCCGCCAGCAACTGAGCGAGCGGCTCTTTCTCCTCAGCTCGAATAGAGCCAGGACCAGGCGCCTCACCACCTCCGGGAGGCGCGATGATCGGCTTGTGACCCATCACGAAAATGTGGTTGACGGTAGGGTCGTTCTGAGCGGTATTCAGTTGGTCCGCTAGCCAGTTGAGCGGAACATCACCGAGGGTCTCCAGGTCTATGAACGTATCGGTGTTGAGGATCACGAACAGTACATCGCTCGACTGGAACGTGTACGAGAGTTGGCTCTGGTCCTCTATGAGGTTATCGAGATTGGGGAATGCTGTCGTAGGCCCGTTCGAGCCTCGGAGATAGGTCGACATCAGCGAGGTCCAGACCGGAAGCGTAGCAGGGTTAGGAAATTCGACGTACTCCCCAGTATCCGGGTCCTGAAGGGAGAGCAGAACTTCATGATTGCCGGTGAAGGGAACCAGTTCAACGCTGCTCTGCGCGAGGGGGGAGGACGTAAAGATGCCGAGCCAAGCTGTCAACTGAGTCGTCAGAGTCTCGACACCAGGGTCTAGGTTCGTGACCAGGTCCCCGCTGAAGAAAAAGTGGGAAACCGGAGGGACGACATTGGGGATCGCGGTCAGATCCGCCATCAACTGAGCGCGATTCGCCGAACTCGGATTGTCATCGGAGAGTTCGCCAAAACCCAGCCGATTGCAACCAGTCAGAGCGAAACGAAAGACCGTTGGGTCCGCGCCTTCGGAGTCGACCCATGCCGGATTATCAAGTGTGATAACCGGGTTCGTGCTCGGATCGATCGTGGTCGCGAAGGAGCCTAGGACGGCCTCTTCCGAGTTCAGATAGTAGATCTCAAGAACGGCCGTGCTTTGGGGAACCGAGAACTCAATGACCGGAGCCTTCTCAAAAGTAAGAGGCGCTTGAACAGCCGCGCCGTAAATGTCCTTAGCTTCAAACCTCAAAGCCACGATCTCGGAACCCAACGACCGCGCGAGAGGGTGCTCCACCACGACCCGCGATGTCGCAACCACCGGAACCGGTGGCGTGATGACAAAATCTTCTTGGCTAGAACCGCACCCTGTCCCGAGTAGCAAAACAAGCATAAACCCAAAGACACTCGAACCAACTCGTTCGCTCCAAAGCGAACCCATAAATTTCCTCAAACAACACGACCTTCCCGCGGAGAGACCATTCTTGCCCGAAGCAAGAGAGCCTTTCGCCTCATGGGCTGGCACCTTCGGCTTGGAGCGCCAACAGACGTTCTCCCTTGAGAAGGAGACCTCGACTCACCAACCCCACGAAAGGACCATCTCCCCAACACCTCAAACCGCTTGAAGAATACCTCAAAAACCCCGACAGCCTTCCCACCAAAGACACCGCTCGCTGGTTCGTTCTCTCCCGCATGAGAGAGAGGGTCAAGAATTATAGCTTTCCCGAGGTTGCTCCTGAGGTGCTCAATAATTTTCTGATGACACTGCCCCAGGAGCATCGCTTCAGTCTGTTCGTAGACCTTGTCTACCGCTGGGGGGATTTAGGAGCCGACCCAGCACTGCTCGACACTCTGACTGAACTCACCGGCCCCTAATACCGACACTCGACTTCACCCGCAAAGCTCTTCGTCTGACCTGCGCCGAGCTTCCCCACTTTTCGGGTTTGGCCCACCGAGTTGAACTTCTGGTTGACCACAGAGTAGCCTCGGCTGCTGTCACACCCAGCGGACGAATCTTGATCAACCCCGATTGGATGAAAGAGCTCACCATCACCGAGGCCGCTTACGTCCTCGCCCACGAGTCGCTCCATCTGGCCCTGGGACACCACCAACGATTAGATTTCAGCAGGGAATCCAAACTATCGAACTTGGCGACCGACGCCGCAATTAACGACATTTTGGAAACGGAACTGCGAATGCTGCCACCCTGTGGCGGGGTCAGGGTCCCGGGTGCCCGACACCAGCGGTTCTATGGTGACCCACCACATCATGTTGTTGGGGGTGATCGCAAGCTACTGTCACGGGATGGGCATCTCCGATGTCAGGCTTCTTCAATGCGATACTCGTGTGACCGTAGACCACCGGGTGAGTCCCCAAGAACTAAGAGAGTACAAGATCAAAGGCATGGGCGGCAGCGACATGACACCCGCCTTGCGTCGCC
>CAZVVF010000870.1:0-2692 GCA_964630575.1 uncultured Burkholderiales bacterium
GCGGCCGGAATTGTGGGAGCAGCAGCTCTCTACGGAGGCTTCATGGGTGGAGCTTTCGGATTCTCGGCTGAGCTTCTAAGGACCCAGCCCAGAGACTCATAGCCAGCAGAGCCAACCTCAGCAAACAAACGAGAAAGCAAAAGAAACCGACCCCATTCGGGGGTCGGTTTCTCGTCGATCGTTCAGGTCGCGCTGCTCCGCCCACCTACAACACGAGGTGTCCTACACTCACTCCTTGGTTGCACCCTTCACAGGCTGTTCTGGCACGAACCTTGGAGCCGATTTCAACTTCACCGGCGGTCGTGGTGTCGGTGTCGTAGGTCTTGTAGGGGTTGTGGGTCCGAGCTCTTGCCCTGGAAGCTGCTTCACTGGCCCCTGTTCCTGAAGGACGCGCTCTCTCTGGCGCACCCTGAATGTCGCACCACCATTCCAATACACCGGTCCGCTCAGCATGGGTAAGACGCACAGACCCGTGATAAAACCGCTTTTCCTGACCCTGTAGGGGTCGGAGAATCTATCGAATCTCGCTCCCGAATGATAGGTCACAGGAGAGAACGTGTTGTTGCCACTGTTCAGCTTTACTTGGGCTGTGAGACCACCGGGACGATCCGATGGCATCCAAAGGTCTGTCTCTCTGCCTTGGTTGTAGTTTCCGGTGAGAGCCGTGACCCTATCCACTTCCTGCCCATCTCCAGACTGCACCAAGGAGCGCGTGTAGCTTCCATCGGCGTTGGCGGTATACAGATGCAGTGTAAGACCATTCTGCGGGTCCCGAGAGCGCAGCATCACATCGGTGCGATAGTCTCTATTGAAGTCTCCTACGACCCCCTCATATTTGTCGACTTCCCTACCTTCTGGAAGATCTTGAACATGTCTCTGATAGGTCCCATCACCGAGCGACACATAGGTCGTGATCTTGAGCACTTCGCTCACCTTGTCTCTCTCCAGCAGGATGATATCAGTTTTCTTGTCGCGGTTTACGTCCGCCACAAAGGACTGCAGATTGTGCGCGTTGACCCATCCACCCGGATTAAACTTTCGGATCTGAAAGGTCCCATCACCGTTGGAGAGCCTGGTCCTGAATTCTAGGCCGGCGGAGCCTTGATAGAGATAGATCAAGTCGGCTTTCTTGTCCCCGTTCGCATCACCGGCGTGGGCCCGCAAGGTCTCACCCAGCGCTTCGTCACCGGCTACGAACTGGGTAAACCGAAAAGTCCCATCGCCGAGCGGATAGTAGACCCTTACCACGAGTCCTTGTTGACTCTGATTTCTCACGATAACGTCTGTGAGCCCGTCGCCATCCACATCTCCTAGAAGGAGAGGTAACTGTTCGTTCAGCATCCCAATCGGCATTCGGAACTGTCTTTGGGAGTATGTGCCGTCGCCATTGGAGAGCTTCGTGTAGAGCATGTTCCTCCCGTACTTGTCGTTCGCGACGAGAAGAACATCCGTTTGGTCATCATCATTGAAATAGCCGGAATACATGGGGAATCGGTCTACCTCCAACTCGTGGCTCATCATCGTGTCCACGGGTGTGAAGGTTCCATCCCCCCTAGAGATTTCTGTTCTCAAAAGTAGCTGATGGTCCGTCTTTCTGATGCGCTCGACGACGTCGCTCAAGCCGTCTCCGTTCACATCCACAGGCGGATGCTGCGTGGGCTTGTATGAGGTGCTGTCGAGTTTATCCATGAACTCGAAAATATGATTCAATCCCGTATCGATCGTCTGCCAGGAATGGTCATAGTTCCCCCCCATATCCTCATGCTCTAAATTCAGCCACTTTTGCCTCCACCAGCCAACGTCGGTGTCGGTTTTGTACCAAGTAAACGATCGGATCGACGAGTGCAAGCCGACCTTTGCCCCAGCGTGCAGGTCTAAGACCGCCAAGTCTTCACGTTGGTCCGTAGGAAAAAGAACATCCATGTCCACTCTCCAGCAGGACTTGTCCGACTCCGACAATGGATTTTTGACCATGTCGCGCCCAATGACAACGAGATATGGCTCAAGTGGTATATTGGGAAAAACCACGTTGTTCACGAGTTTCGGGTTGGTACATACAGGATCGTACCCTTGCACAACGAGTGGAATGTGCTGAAAATCCGCACTTCTCCTAAGCCTGCCAGCGAGTCGAAACATCAAGGCCCCGCCTCGGCTCTGACCGGCTAAGACGATCAGTTCGGTCTTGGCTGGATCAAACTTTGAAGTGAGGAATCGCCAGAACGCCTCCTCCCTTTTTTGCTTTTCGCTCCCATCTCTGAAATAGCCGAATCTGGCGTCGAAAGCCAGGATGAAGAGTGTCGACTCATTGGGAAATCGTCCCGATGCTCTCAGTCGAGCAGCCAGGGACCTGTCGTCGATCTCACGGAGCGCCGATTGAACGTTGACGACCTGCCGCATTCCTTGCTTGTAGTTATCGGGCTGGCCGGTTAAGACATTTTTGTAGCCGTCTCCGTAGTCTCCAGTTCCAACTTCTTTTAGGGGGTTATCAGACTGTTGACCAGCCGAGATGAAAACCACTCGTTTCACATCTTCTGGTCGAGGTTCATTCAGAATAGCCAGGTAGGTGTCTTGCCTGCCAGTCAGAGAGACCCCGGCATCTTCCCAGACAGAAAACTGCGGCGCTGTCCACAGCCCGTGACTGACCCTCTGCAACAGGACTTCCTCATCAGCAGAGACCGCTGTGCTCACAAGA
>CAZVVF010000871.1:0-2691 GCA_964630575.1 uncultured Burkholderiales bacterium
GCTAAGGTTCCGCCCAAGAACTTGAAGATGGTCAGTGGGATGTTGACCACGTGGAGGCTGAAGAGGAAGAGCAGCAGTATCAGGACGTATCGGATCAGACGCTCGAGGTTGCTCTTGACGTTCTCCCGCACCGGGAGCATGGACAAGAAACGGCCATAGAGAAATCTGGTGAAGCGGCCCACGAAGGTGAGTCCGGCCAGGAGTATAGAGATGGCAACGCACAGCTTCCCGACGGTCACGGCGCTGTCGCCCAATGTGTAGAGTTCGATGTTCCAGAAGCCTAAGAGGCTGCTCCACACTTCGCTAACCCGCTCGCGAGCGGTGCTCTCGTTCTCGTGTAGGTCAAATTCGGCGAGCAGTCTCTTGGCCAGAGACTCGGTTTCAAGGTGGTGGTTGAGAGTCTCTTCCAGAGCTTTCTGTTGGCTGGCGAGGGCTTGGGTGCGGATCTCTCGCCAGCGCTCCATGACGGCGCCCTCCTCGTTGTTGTTGAGCAGTTCGGCGAGTTGGGAGCGAACGAGTCTCAGATCGGAGTTGAGAACCTCACGGCGCTTTTCCAGTCGGACGAGGATGCCGCGGGTGGCGTCCTTCCATTCTTCGTAGCTGCCCTTGGCTCGGCCAGAATGGGCCAAGAAGCGCCGTTCCCAAAGATCGCGACGCAAGACGTTGAATTCGAGCCTCTCCCCAATGAGGCTCTGCTCGAGATCGTGGGTATCGACCCATTCTTGACGAGCATCGAGTTCGAGGGTCTGTTCCGAATCATCGATCTCGTCGGTGAGAATATCGTTGAGGCGTTCTCTGCTGACCTCTTCGGCCTTTTTGTATTCGGCCAACTGTTCGGTGAGCTTCTTGCGAGCGGTTTCCAGGCCTTGCAATTCTAGTTCGAGGGTTTTGTCGGAGAACTTAAAGCTGGCCTGGACGAGGGTCAGTTTGAGTTCGAGGAGTTCCTCTTTCTTCTTGGCGACATCGATGTCCAACTGGGTCGATGCGATCTCGGCTTTGGATAGTTCCAGGGCGGATTTGGTCGCTTCTATAGCCACTTCCGCGTTTTCTAACTGGCGGCGAATCTCGACATCGTTCGGGCTGCTGCTCAGTTGGTCGAGGAGACGACGGCGAAAGGCTTCATACTTTTGCAGCCGCGCATTCTCGGACTCTTCTGTCGTCTTGGCGGCGGTGAGCGCAAGTTCCGTGCTGCGGCGTTCTTCAGAAGCCGCGTCGAGTTCGCTCTGGAGGCGGTCTACGAGGTCGACGGAGTAGGGTTTTTCCTCCTTCAACCCTTCGGCGGTGACGTTCTTGAGTTCCTGGGTGACGGAGTCTAGCTGCATCTGAAGGCGGGAGTGGACGTTCTCCAAGCTTATGAGCCGGCGGAGTGTGACCTCATATCTTCGCAGGGAGTCGACATAGGGCGGGGGAGTGTCGGGATCCAGGGCTGAGGTGTCGATGGGGGTGGCCGGCGCATCGGCGAGTTTTCGACTGACCTCATCGAGTTTGAGGCGAAGGGCGGCCGTTCTGCTCTCGCTGTGTTGGGGGGTTGGGCTCGGTGTTTGACCCGCTCCCGGCCCGGCCAGGCAGAGCAATAGAAAAAACACTCCTGCTGCGCGCAGGAAGAGCGGAGCAAGCCGAGGTTTGGCTATGAGAGTGAGTCGTGGCAATGAGGCTGGTTTATATTTGGGGGCCGACCCTCCTCTTTTCTCTCAGTCCTTGGGCTTGAACTCATAGGCCATCATGGCCTCATATCCGCTCCGTATGATGTCGTCGGCTTCTTGGAAGTCAAAGAGTCCGAAGCGATCGGTATTGGGTTGGACATAGTGATCGATGAGATGGCGCATTCGCCCAATAGCGGCGGCGTTGGTGAGTGTGGTCACTCGGATCAGGACTTCAACGAGGTGAGGAGCGGTCGTTTTTCCCTTGAGCTTGCGCCACAGTTGCTTGGTCAGCGTTCCCTCGAAATCGTTGTCTTGAATGGCCATCTCTTCTTTGGGGTCGCCGTTTATGGCCAAGATCACGCCGCAGCCAACTTCGGAGGCAACATCCACGGGGAGGTTGTTCAAGAGACCACCGTCGAGGAGGAGTCTGCCGTTGTGGGGGTAGGGAGGGGCGACCCCTGGGATCGACATGCCTACGGCTAACCAGCGGTAGATCAGACCTCGGTCGTGGACCACCGATTGAGCGTTGGTGATGTCTGCTGTCATACAGAAGAAGGGGATGTCGAGGTCCTCGATGTGACGGTGACCAAAGAGTCGAATCAGGCGGCCGCGGACACGGTCTCCTTTGACCAGAGAGTAGAGAGGGAGATTGAAGTCCAGGAATGGACCCGCTTCGATCCAGGTCCAACGGAGGGCCTGCTCTATCTCGGCGGCTGTTCGACCGGAGGCTAGAAGCGCTCCGCAGAAGCCTCCCATACTCGTGCCGGCGACCAGGTCCGGTTTGATCCCCCGCTCCTCCAGAGCTTTGAACACGCCGATGTGAGCGAGTCCTCGGGCCCCGCCACCTCCTAGGACCAGACCGAAGGCTTTGCGATTGATGAAGCGAGCGATCCGGTCGGGGGGCTTGTTCCATTCGAGATGGTGAACCTGAACGTTGTCCCTATTTTTGAGCCATTTGGCGGTGCGTTTCGATTGGCCGAAGCCGATCAGTACCAGTAGGAGTTTTCCGTCGCGTTTGTGCAGACCCGACCAATACTGCTCGTGAATG
>CAZVVF010000872.1:0-2690 GCA_964630575.1 uncultured Burkholderiales bacterium
ACCCAACCGAGCTAGCCCAGTTGGACGGACTCCTCTCGCCCTCTACCGGCAACAGGTCTCTGTGCTCACCCAAGGTGTAGATGTTTCCGGCGCTCCCAAATCGCTTCCCGTGTAAAGCTGGCAGTGGCAGGGACGCTCAAAATCCTTTCGGCCACTCGCGAAAGAAAACACTTCACCGCTCAAGGCGTCTCGAAGAAATAGAAATTCGGCTGGGTGCTCCGGCAGTTGGCATTTCTCTCCTAAATTGGGAGCTACCCCAAGGAAGATGGGTCGTCCTGACCATACGCTGGCAAGGTTCTATCGTTCCCAGAGCAGTCTTGGGGCTTGCTTATAGGCAACTTTGCAGAGGCGATGTTTTTTCAATGGAGAAGAAATAGGAATGAATCAATCCCGCGTAGATATCGTAGCTCCCAGAAGTACTTTGGGCCTAGGAGTTCTCGTCATTTTGTTCACCCTCGTTTTTGGGGGACTTCCCGCTTTCGTATACTTCACTGGCAAAAATCAGCCTTTCGCCCTACTGATTTTCCCCTTGTTTGCCTTACCTCTCTCTTGCTTTGGTTTTTATTTTCTAGGCTCAAAGAGTGGCGTCGAATTGAAGAAAGAGCAGGGCGTGCTCAGAGTATGGTCTCGGCTTCCTTGGAAATCTACAGAAGAGGAAATTCCCCTGTCTGATTTCCAAAAAATCAGACTTAGCACGGAAGTGGTTCATACCAAAAGCGCCAACGGGCCGTCGACTTCCAAGACAGTTTATTCAGTTGCCATAGAAGGTGAGCGGACCATCGGTGTGCTGAGTTGCTCGACCGCGGGTCCGGCTCGGGCCGAAGCTTTGGCAAAGTTGATGGAGCTACCTTTGGAGGACAGTACCTCGGGAACCGTGGATACGCGGGACTACGATAAACTCGACGAAACTCTGGGACAGAAACTGAAAAGAGAGGGGTCGACGCTAGAATTACCCCGCCCTCCCGAAAATTGCACCATCAACTTTGAATCTCGGTCTGACAAGGGAGTCTTTGCTATTCCAGCCTCTGGATTTGGGGGAATGTTTCCAGCCCTTGTGATGATCGCAGTCGTGATACCATTTGTGGTTCCGCTTGCTTCTTCTTCTTTTTCAAGCAAAGACCCCATCGGGCTCGTTCTTACGGCGCTCTTTCTAGTCCCCGTCTCGCTCACGAGCTTAAAAATTGTTTGGGATGCCATCAATCCCCAAGTATTGGAAGTCAGCAGGGATGCTTTGACGTTGAGACGCTGTGGGGTATCCAAAGGGACGATTGGCCACATATTCATAAAAGAACTAGAAGAGTTGAATCTCGTAGGCTCGAGGCTCGCGGCTCGAAGTGACAAGGGCAACTTGTCCATCACCCTGCCGAGCGACGAAGAAGCCAAATGGGTGAAGCAGGTGATCGAGTATATACTTCTTCAAATGGAAAAGTGAAAGCACGCTTCAGCTTCATTCATGATCTGGTCTTTGGCAGTGTTACCAACGTTCGGTATTGGAGCATTGGAAACAGGGGCCTTGGTATGGGTCCAGCTTCGAGTCCAGGGTTCATAAAGTGCGGGTCTTCAGCTACGAAATTCATGGAACGGTCATTTCCCAAGACTGTGTGCGTGCGACCACAATGGGTACCTTTGCTGCGCCGAGTTACACCGTGGAAGAGATGTACCGACCGGAGATTCTTGGGCGTACCGAGGTGGCCAGAGTATTTCTTTGATAGTACTTCTAGCTCGACTGAAAGTGCTCCAGTGTCTGAGTCGCCGTTATATCCATATTCTGACGTCAACGGGGAAATGGGCGAACTTGCTTTCTGTAGGGGTGATGACCATGCAGGGCTTGATTCGAGTGGGCTCTATACGCTTGCTCTTTTGAGAACGGCGTCTGGTTGACGCCTAGAGAGCGTCTCTCGAAAGTTCCTAGGGTCGATACCGACGTACTGAGTTTCATCCCATACAGAACGCTCTCGGTGCAAGGTGCTACTTCGCGGGCAGAGAAGTGCTAGGGATGGGGACTCATTCAAAAATTCTGGTATTCTTTCTCTTGCTCATACTATTCCAGGCTGCCTGGGGCGAGCCGGCCGTTAAATCCTTCATCTCTGACGACGGGGCGTTCAGCATTCGGCTCGATGAAGATTACAGACAAGTGGAAAACCCGAACGCTGTCATGTCGCTGTTTCTCCCGGAACTCGCTTTCTTCATCGTTTGTGTGGAAGCACCCGGGGTCTCTGACACACCGGCTCAAGTGAAGGAGGCCTGGCCAAAAAGCACCGAAGCCACTATTCTCTCCAGTCAGACCGGCAAGGTCGGGGGACGTGGAGCGGCCTTTTTCGTGGAGGAGAACCTCTTCCAACCGGACGGCAAGGCGATTGAAGCCATGGGTCTCTCCTCCGGGTCGAGTTTTCAATCGGTGGTAGCCATCGTGCCAGGTTCGACGAAGTCCTATTTTATGCAGGCTCACTATCCTAAGGAGCAGAGTAAACTCGGGCGGAAGCTAGCCTTGACGATCTTCGTCAAGGCGGTAGTTTGGCACTGAGCACACCAAGCATCTGGTAGTGCTGCTGAAAGGCTCCGGCGTCACGCGCAGATCTTCAGCCACAGCGTCGCGCCAGCATCTTGCTACCTAGGCTGGACTTCGTAACGCCGCAGACGGCGTGCACTACGCCAACGCCGCCGGAAATCTGAAGCTCTAGAGGAGCGCA
>CAZVVF010000873.1:0-2680 GCA_964630575.1 uncultured Burkholderiales bacterium
CTAGCTGCTCTTCGAGAGCGGCGTTCCACTCGGGCGTGTCCTCCTCGAGTCCCTGCTTCGTGAGGAGCTTGTGATAGCGTTCTGCGGCACCGTGAAGCGATAGCTCGACCACGGAGAAGTAGCCGTAGGCGAGGGTGAGATATTCGAAGATTGCGAGTTCGCTCACCACCTGCTCGACCTCTGCGAGTTCGTCGGGAGTTCTTCTGAAATAGACCAGCATAAGGTCGGCGATGTTGGACAACACGCGGTAGCAGGCGCCTGATTCATCGGCGTCCTTGCAGAGATTCAGTTCGCTCAAAACGCGAGTGGCTTCGTCGAGGACGGCCTTTCGCTCCTCGGGGTCGAGGAGTAGGAGACCTCTTCGGTCGATATGATAGAGTTGATGCAGGCAAAAGGAGCCTTCTAGTGTTGCCGGTGGTCTGTTTTTGCTCATGCCCTGCTCTACGACTTTTTAGAAATAAAGGCCTGCTCTAAAGCGTACCTTGCTCGCTCCTTCAAGCGTTGAGTTTAGGTCCCGTTCACGGCCTTGTTTCACTCACGATCAACTCTGCTAGCGCTCGATGTCCAGCCGGGCTCAGGTGCCCGTCTCCCGCTAGAGTATTGGCCGGGTCTTTGAGAAGATCTCGAGCCGAAAGGTAAGAGACTCCACGTTCAGCGCACAGTTTTTCCAGAAAATCTCCGAACCGCGCTTGGGAATCGACCCAGAACTGGTCGGGGTTGGCCGCGTGAAGATAGACGACTTGGAGTTCGGCTCCGTGGGAGCGCGCCACCTGTAGAACAGAGTCGAACGTCTCGGCGTATCGCCGACTATTCTCGGCGAACTTGTCATCGTTTTCAACCGCTTGGACGGTGGGATGTAGGGCCGGATCTTGCTGACTCTTTCGACGCTTCTGGTTCAGTATTTTGACAAAGCGATAGAGAAAGAACCTCTTCTTGAATTCCCGTACGTGAACCCGTTCGTTGGGGTCCTTGAGGCGGAGCCTGAGAGCCTTGTAGTCGATCTGGTCAAGTTGTGTTGCCTCCGGTAGATAGGTCGCGTCGTCGAAGTCATTCACAAAAGGAAAGAGGATCACTCTCTCAGGCTTGAGCTCGTCGATGAACGTCGAGAGCATGATGGCCTCACGATCCAGTCCGTCACCTTGGCGAGCTAAGTTGTAGGCTTGCCAACCATGATCTTCGCGCAGAAAGTGAGCCACAGTCTCGCTCTCTTCAACTCCGTGTCCGTAGATGAACGAGTCCCCCAAGAGAACGACCTCGCTACCGATGCCCGCGGGATTGCGTGTCCCTCGGTCGTCAGTTTGATGGCGCCAACGGAGGCCGTTGAAGACGATGTCGCGGTCGTCGTTTGGGTAGAGAAAGTTGATGGAGCACTCTGAGTCTATGAAGTACATACCACCGTTGCGCGTGTTGTATGGCTGCAGGAGATCGTTGGCCATCCACGGGGGCATACTTCGGGCGGTGAGGCGAATCGCCACTTCGGCAAACGAGAGCACGAGCACCACGATCACAGATCCCAGCAAGAGTTTCTTTCCGTAGTTGCGCCAAGTCCCCATAGCGACCACCTTTGATACCCAGAGGCATCTCGCCCCCTGCCGAGGATGGTTGAACTTTCAGGAACCGCTTTCAAAGGGTTCAGGAATTGCCGCAATATTGGGCTGAGGCTTCATAGCGGGCAGGCATCGCTCTGTGAGGGTAAAAGCGACACCTATGATATCTGCTGCAGACTTTTCCAACCGCCGTGTCAACCTCGCCGACCTTCTACCTGGGATACCTGTTTTGTTGCCCAGCGGCGCTGACCGATACCGAAATCTTCCATCTTATTCTTTTCCATTTCGAGCCTCGAGCCACTATCTGTTCTTCGGTGGCCCGAACGAGGCTGACCACGCCCTTCTCGTGCTCAACGGCGACGCCACCCTCTATCGCCCCTCCCATGGGGCCGACGACGCCATCTGGCACGGTACAGGTATGGGGGATGAGGAACTCAAGGCTCGCTTTAACCTCTCTGAGGTCAAGACATTCCGTGATCTCGAAGACGACTTGGCCACTCTCGGTGTAGACGAGGTGCTGTCGCTCCCCTCTGCCGATGCTGCTACCAACGCCTTGATTGAACGCTATCTTGGGCGCGTTCCCAATCTCGATGAGGACCCAGACATCGACCTGGTCGATGCCATGATGGAGTTGCGTCGCTGCCAAGATCAACCGGCTCAGGTTGAGATTCGCAAGGCGGTAGAGGCCACCATAGAAGTTCAGAAGACAGTCCTTGCGGCCTGCGCCCCAGGAGCTACCGAACGGGATCTTCGAGGGCGGCTAGAGCACAAACTTATGAGTGAAGGTTGGAGCGCTTCCTTTCTTCCCATCATATCTGTGGCCGGAGAGGTTCTTCACAACCCTCACTATCGAAACGAACTGCGTGATGGGGACCTGCTGTTGCTCGACTGTGGCGCTGAGGTGCCCTCGGGATACGCGGGCGACTTGACCAGGACGGTACCCGTGTCCGGGACATTCTCCAGCACCCAGAAGGCTATTTACGACATCGTTGACCGGGCTCGTGAAAAGGCCATTGAGGGCATCGCTCCCGGAGTCAATTTCGCAGATCTGCATAAACTTGCGAGTCTAGAGATCGCCTCAGGCCTGGTTGAGTTAGGGATTCTTAAGGGAGACCCTGAGTCTTTGGTCGAGA
>CAZVVF010000874.1:0-2679 GCA_964630575.1 uncultured Burkholderiales bacterium
CCGAGAAGAGCTAGCGTGAATAAACATGCCGTTCCCGAGATAGATTCCTACATGAGACGGTCCTGGAAGGTAAGTCTCGAAGAACACCATATCACCCGGTTGCTCCTGTCCACGAGGGACTTTCTTGCCCACATTGTACTGCACATCGGCAGTCCGTGGCAACTTAATGCCGTGCGCGGCGTAGACGTTCTGAGTAAAAGCAGAACAGTCGATAGCCCGACGGGTCGTCCCCCCCATAAGATAGGGAGTTCCGAGGTAGCTGTGAGCCGTGGAGGCGAGAGCTTTCACTCGCTGACCGCGACGCGAAGCCAATTGTCGACGACGATGCTCTCGGTCTAGCTGAGCTTTCTCTTCAGGCGTGACAGGCACGGCCTTAGCTTTCGGAGGATCGTGCAGAACTCCAGCCACTATGACGGGGTCAACCACCCGCTTCTGCTGTCGCTCAATTTCCAAAGAGAGATTGTCTGGTAGAAGGAGTATGAGCCCCGGAGCAAACCCCCGTTCGGCCAAATGCGGGTTCAATTCCCGAATCTTAGCACTGGTGG
This sequence comes from uncultured Burkholderiales bacterium, assembly GCA_964630575.1. Taxonomy (GTDB): domain Bacteria; phylum Vulcanimicrobiota; class Xenobia; order Xenobiales; family JADMJV01; genus JAEXNA01. Next base: position 546 of record CAZVVF010000874.1, read on the forward strand.
TGCTATGGAGTTCGGCGACGCTATCGATAGTGTCACCTTCTCTTACGGAATAAACCGTCTCAGCCGTAGCACTAGCAACGCACAAACCTGCGAAAAGAACCAGACTTATAAGACTATTTTTCCAATTACCCATACGATTCAACCTCACAAAATTGAATAAAATTCCTCAAACCGTCCGAACATCTTCTCATACGGGGTGATTTGTCCTCGTTACCAGCGACATTTTTATGGAATCGGAGGGAATGTAACACTTCTTCTGAAGCCGCCTATGAGATGAATTCAGAGTTAATGAGACAAAAGTTGAACCAAATGGGTCGACTGCCCGGACTCAGCGAATGGCGGCACAGAACCGTGCTACTCCTCCGCTGCCAGGACATCTCCAAGCAACAATTCCTATCGAAAATAAACACTCTCTACCAGAAGGTGGAAGAGCTCTTTGAGCAGTCCCTGCCCGAATCGATGGACCAGGAGACCTACCTCGTCGCGAAAGACTATTACGAAGCCTCCAGCCAGGCACTCGACTGCTACCTGGCCGGCCTAGAGTCTCTCACAGAGTGGGCAGAAACTGGTCTCGATGCGCACCTTGAGGACTCCAAAGTCCAATTTGAAAAGGGCGACTTCCATTCCAAGGAAGTCATAGCCTTAGCCCTAGAGGCGCAAGAGAGCTTCAGGGACTCGGAAGAGGCTATCATGCGCTCGATTGGCTTGAACCCAGAAGGGATTGGGTGAAAGCACCAGAAGCATATGAGTAAGAAACTGGAGTAAGGATCAGCAGTGGCCGGAACACCAAACCCTCATCAAGCAAAAATTATGGGTCAAGCGATGGGCAACCAGCAACCCGAGACGATCGGTCGACACCTCGCCGAAATCGAGGACGCTTGCCAAAGAGTCGCTTCGGGCGAATGGAACGGCGATCAGTTCGCCGACTACATCGACCAATTAGCAGAAAAACTTCAAGAGCGAGAGAACTTCATTCGCCAGATCGAGATACCGCCCGAGGCGATCGAGGACATGAGAGAAGAGCTAGAGATAGGCTTCTCTGGCATAGCCCACTGGAACGACGGTGTGGCCAGGATCGCTCAGTTCCTAGACGAGCCAGAAGTCGCTCACCTAGAAGAGGGCTTGGAGATGTGCCGCCAGGGCAACGACCTGCTCAACGAAGCCATGGCCCTCAATCGCGAGAACTACAAGCGTGTTGAGAGCATGTATCGCGAATCGACCACCATGTCGTAAGGCTTAACGCCCTCAGCGCTTCCTCTCTCACAGCGAGCGGGGAAGAACAAAAAAAAGAAGACCCCGGAAGGTCTTCTTTTTTTGTTCTCCGGTGAAAAGCCCCACGAGAGGGCTCTCCTTATTCCCAAGATTCGGTAATGATCCTCATGTACATATCGTTGTGCTTTGCCATAGACTGCGCACGACGAGCATGAATGGAGAGGAAGATATCGTAAATCTCCTGATTCGTCTGCTGAACAAGCGCATGACGCTCAGCCATGGCCTTTCGATTGTCCTGCATCATCTGATTGTAGATCTTCATGATCTCGTTCATCTGAGAGTTTCGCTCTCGGATCAACTCAGCTTGCTCTTCCGGTGATTTGTGGTAAAAAGGCTGCTCTTCGCCCCCGGGACCGCGGGTTTGCGAGCCTTCGCTGGAGGCGGGTCCGCGCGCAGAGGCAAAAGGATCTGCCGCCATGGGACCGTCGGCCGGGCCACCGCCACTGGGAGGTACAGCTCCACCGCCACCACCACTGGCTACATTGGGGCCTTCGGCAGAAGCCGAAGCATCGCCAGCCTTGTTAGCCTGGGCTTGCCCTACTTCTTTTTTGACCGAATTGATGTAAGCCTTCGATGAGTCGAGCAGCTTGACATACTTGGCGATCTCGGGGTCGCTCTTGGCAGCGGCTCGAATCTCTTTTAGTGAGGCGTTCGGCATCTTGGCGCTCAAAAAATCTCTAGCGTGAATGTAGGAATGAGAGGCCAGAACCGGTCCCTGATTGACCTCTTGGGCCCCTCCCATGGAGAGTTGCTGCAAAGACTCGTTGGTCTTCTGACCAATACTAGCCATAGCATCCTGATCCACGCTTTGGGTGAGAGTGGAAAGAAAATCGGACTCAAAATCTACAGAAGTCTTCGCCTT